>CALAJL010000061.1 GCA_937922735.1 uncultured Gammaproteobacteria bacterium
TAAAGATGAATTAAAGGATCGTTTAAAGGAACTAAAAGAAAAAAATCTTTTAGTTGAAGAACAGCGTCTAGATCAACGCACGCGTTTTGATTTAGAAATGATTCAAGAAATAGGGTATTGCAACGGTATTGAAAACTATTCACGTTATTTATCGGGACGTGCGCCTGGTGAGCCACCACCATGTTTATTGGATTACTTGCCAGATAATGCACTTATGGTAATGGATGAAAGTCATGTATCTGTCCCACAATTTGGCGGGATGTATAAGGGCGATCGTTCACGTAAAGGGACCTTGGTGGAATACGGATTCAGGCTTCCATCGGCAATGGATAATCGGCCATTAAAGTTTGAAGAGTTTGAAGACTTAGCACCCCAGGTCATTTATGTATCTGCAACCCCAGGCCCATATGAAGCAGAAAAATCAGATAGTGTGGCTGAGCAAGTGGTGCGACCAACTGGATTAATCGATCCAGAAATAGAGGTGCGGCCGGTCGGTTCACAAGTGGATGATGTGTTATCAGAAATTAATGAGCGTGTTCAAAAAGATGAACGTGTATTAATAACAACGTTAACCAAACGTATGTCAGAAGACCTCACTGAATACTTGAATGAACATGGTGTGCGCGTGCGTTATCTGCATTCTGATATTGATACCGTTGAGCGTGTAGAAATTATAAGAGGTTTGCGGATGGGTGATTTCGATGTATTGGTAGGAATTAATTTATTACGTGAGGGTTTGGATATTCCAGAGGTATCGTTAGTGGCAATACTTGATGCGGATAAAGAAGGCTTTCTGCGTTCTGAGAGATCGTTAATTCAAACAGTGGGCCGTGCGGCGCGTCACTTAAGTGGTAAAGCAATCATGTATGCCGACAAAATTACTGGCTCTATGCAAAAAGCAATTAATGAAACCGAACGGAGACGTGAGAAACAAGTAGCTTTTAATATAGAGCATGGCATTACCCCCGTGGGTATCAAAAAGAATGTATCCGATATCATGGAAGGTGCATATAAAATGCCGTACGACTTGAGCAAGGGTGCATCTCGCAAGAAGGTAGCAGAAGAAATTTATGAGTATTCACGCATGACTCCTGAGCAGGGTATGAAGAAAGTGAGGCAGCTGGAGCAAAAAATGTATAAATATGCCAAGGATCTAGAATTTGAAAATGCGGCTAAAATTCGTGACGAGATCACCAGGCTGAAAGATATTATCGTTGGTAAGCCAAGTGCGATGTAAGGTGTGTCGAAGAGGTGCTTACTGTTTCGATCTATGTTAATTTCTTCCATCGCAACAGGCGCGTAGCTCAGTTGGTTAGAGCGCTACCTTGACATGGTAGAGGTCAGCAGTTCGAATCTGCTCGTGCCTACCACATTTGCGTGTGGGTACTACACGTAATTAAATAATAGCGAAGCTATTCAAATTATTTTTTGTAAAAGTAAAAATTTTAAACAAGTGGCCGGTCGTAGAGGTCACCACTGAAAGAGATAAAGAGCATGCCCATTATTACCCTTCCTGATGGAACAGAAAAACAATTCGATAATTCCGTTACCACGCACCAAGTTGCAGAATCTATTGGTCCGGGATTAGCAAAGGCTACTATTGCAGGCCGTATAAATGGTGAACTTGCTGATGCTTGCGTGGATATCACTGAAGATGCCAGTTTAGAAATTGTTACCAGCAAAGATCCCGATGGTGTTGAGATAATCAGACATTCGTTTGCGCATTTAATGGGGCATGCCGTAAAACAACTTTATCCGACAGCAAAGATGGCGATAGGTCCAGTAATTGATAATGGATTTTATTACGATATTGAATATGAGCGTGCATTTACTCCTGAAGATTTAGCTGCAATTGAAAAGCGCATGAGCGAACTCATCAAGAAAGACTATGAAGTTGTTCGCAAAGTGGTAAGTCGTGATGAAGCGGTTAATGTCTTTAAAGAACGCAATGAAAATTACAAAGTAGAAATTGCATCTGAGATTCCTGATGGTGAGGTGATTGCTTTATATCATCATGAAGAATACACCGATATGTGTCGTGGTCCTCACGTGCCAAATACACGACATCTGCGCGCATTTAAATTAACTAAGTTGGCGGGTGCATATTGGCGTGGCAATTCAGATAATAAAATGTTGCAACGTATTTATGGGACTGCGTGGGCGGATAAAAAACAACTGAAGGAATATCTCACGCAGCTAGAAGAAGCTGAAAAACGTGACCATCGAAAGCTTGGTAAGCAAATGGACTTGTTTCATTTCCAAGAAGAAGCGCCAGGAATGGTATTTTGGCATGATCGTGGTTTTAGTTTGTATAAAGTGGTTGAGAATTACATCCGTAATACGCTAAAGGAGCGCGGTTACCAAGAAGTATTAACGCCACAAGTGTTAGATCGTAAGCTGTGGGAAAAGTCAGGCCATTGGGATAAGTTCGGCGATATGATTTTTGCTACTCAGTCAGAAAATCGTGAATACGCAATTAAGCCAATGAATTGCCCGGGGCATGTGCAAATCTATAACCAAGGCTTAAAAAGCTATCGTGATTTACCATTAAAACTTTCTGAATTTGGTTTAGTGCACCGTAATGAGCCTTCCGGAACTTTGCATGGTTTAATGCGTTGTCGTCGATTTGTGCAAGATGATGCGCACATTTTCTGTACTCGTGAGCAATTGCAAGAAGAAGTGGCAGAGTTAATTAAGCTCACGTTTGAGGTATATAAGGATTTTGGTTTCGAGAAAATTGAGTTGGCTCTATCTACACGGCCCGAGAAACGGGTGGGTGAAGATGAGTTATGGGATGAAGCTGAGCTGGCACTTGAGCAGGCATTCAAGAATCAAGGCTTGGCGTACACGCTACAGCCAGGTGAAGGTGCTTTTTATGGCCCTAAAATAGAATTTACGCTTAGAGACTGCATAGGGCGTGCATGGCAATGTGGCACGATCCAGGTGGATTTTTCTATGCCAGGACGCTTGGATGCCACTTATGTGGCAGAAGATGGCTCGAAAAATGTACCAGTGATGATTCACCGAGCCATTTTGGGCTCTCTAGAGCGATTTATTGGTATTTTAATTGAGAATTATGCTGGTAACCTTCCTTTTTGGTTAGCGCCTACACAGGCGGTTATCATGAATATTGCGGATAAACATAGTGATTTTGTTGGTTCATCACTAGAAACGCTTAAAAATCAAGGGTTCAGAGTCATTTCTGACTTGAGAAATGAGAAGATTGGCTTTAAGATTCGCGAGCACACAATGTCCCATGTGCCGTATATGTTGGTAGTGGGTGATCGTGAAGTGGAAGCAAATCAGCTGGCCGTTCGTACGCGTAGTGGTGAGAATCTTGGATCGATGGATGTTGAAGATATCGTCAAGAAATTTACCGAAGAATGCGCGAACCGCGGCCATTAATTTTTTTGGAGGATTAGAATATTAGCGCAGCGAAAGATAACCGTTTAAATGCTGAAATAACCGATCATGAAGTTCGTTTGATTGGTAGTGATGGTGAACAAGTTGGTGTAGTTGCCATAGATGAAGCGCAACGCATCGCACAAGAAGCAGAGTTAGATTTAGTTGAAATTCAACCCAATGCGAAGCCTCCGGTTTGCAGGGTGATGGATTACGGCAAGTTTAAATTCGAGTTAAGTAAGAAATCGCACGCTGCGAAAAAGAAACAAAAACTAATTCATGTAAAAGAAATTAAGTTTAGACCAGGAACCGAGCAAGGTGACTATCTTACCAAGTTAAGAAAACTTACTGAATTTTTAACAGATGGCGACAAAACTAAAGTTACAATACGTTTTCGCGGTCGTGAAATGATGCACCAAAATTTAGGTATGAACTTGCTTGAGCGAATAGAAGAAGATTTAAAAGAGTATGGTGAGGTGGAGCAGCGACCTAAGCTAGAAGGCCGCCAGTTGGTAATGGTATTTACACCGCTCAAAAAACTAAAGAAGTAAGCTAAATTAAAGTGTGATTGAAGAATTAAATAGATATAGATAAAGCGAAAATAAATTATGCCAAAATTAAAAACAAACAGAGGTGCTGCAAAGCGTTTTAAGAAAACTGCAAAAGGTGGTTTTAAGCGTTCGCAATCTCATTTGCGACATATCCTTAGTAAAAAGAGCACTAAGAGAAAAAGACAACTACGTGCTGATGCAATGATTGCTGATTCAGATGTTAAAGCTGTAAAGCAGATGCTGCCTTACGCTTAAATTATGATTTCGTAACCTAAGAAAATAACAAATAATTTTACCCATATGTTTGGCCAAAACTTTTAACAATAAAGATTAGCCAAAAAGAGATTAGACAAAAAGAGATTAGAGAGAACTGAGATGCCAAGAGCAAAACGATCTGTTGTCGCACATGCGAAACATAAAAAAGTACGTGCGAAAGCCAAAGGTTACTATGGTGCACGTAAGAATGTTTACCGAGTTGCCAAGCAAGCAGTAATTAAGGCAGGTCAATACGCGTATCGTGATCGTAGACAGAAGAAGCGTCAGTTCCGTTCGTTATGGATTGTTCGAATTAATGCCGCTGCAAGACAGTTTGATTTGTCTTACAGTAGATTGATAGATGGTTTGAATAAAGCCTCAATTGATATTGATCGAAAAGTTTTAGCGGATTTAGCGGTCCATGATATTGATACATTTGGTAAGTTGGCAGAAAGAGCAAAAGCAAGTTTGTCGGCAGCTTAATCAAGTGCCTGCGTGCAGGATTATAATCTTTACAAAATATTCATTTGTATGAATTGATTAAAAGGAAAGGCAATGCCTTTCCTTTTTTGTTTTAAAGAGTTGAAGTTAAGAAGATATGTCTGATCTTAGTGAATTAGAATCATTTGCAATTGATGAAATCCAATCGCTAGACGATATGGGTAAGCTTGAATCTTTGCGCGTCCATTATCTTGGCAAGAAAGGTGTGTTAACTGAGCAATTAAAAGCGCTTGGTAAACTACCCAAGGAAGAGCGACCTGCTGCCGGGCAGGAGATCAATAAGATTAAGGTTAGTATTCAAAAAGCTATTGAAATAAGAAAGTCATTTTTGCAAGAAGCGGAAATTAATCTGCAGCTTAAAAATGAAACGTTGGATGTAAGCTTACCTGGAAGAGGTCAAGACGTAGGAGGTTTGCATCCAATTACACTTACGCTAAACAGAATTCAGAATTATTTCAAACAGTTCGGGTTTGTAGTGGAAGAAGGCCCAGAAATTGAGGATGAGTTTCATAATTTTGAAGCGTTGAATATTCCTGATCATCATCCAGCGCGTGCGATGCATGATACATTCTATTTTGAAGACAAGCTTTTGCTGAGAACGCATACTTCTTCGGTACAGATTCATGTCATGCAAGAGCAGAAGCCGCCAATTAGAATTATTGCACCTGGGCGTGTATATCGTTGCGACTCTGACCCAACACATAGTCCCATGTTTCATCAAGTCGAGGGTTTATTGGTAGATGAGCAAGTTTCGTTTGTAGACTTGAAAGGTATTATTATTGATTTCCTGCAAAGTTTTTTCGATGATGAAGATTTGCAAGTTCGTTTTAGACCGTCTTATTTTCCTTTTACTGAGCCATCAGCTGAAATTGATATAGGTATGACGGATAAACAATCTAATAAAACTAAATGGCTAGAAGTTATGGGTTGTGGGATGGTGCATCCCAACGTCTTCTCAAGCGTAGGCATAGATACCGACAAGTACAATGGTTATGCATTTGGAATGGGTGTAGAGCGTTTGGCTATGTTGCGTCATCAAGTGAATGATTTGCGTTTGTTTTTTGAAAACGATCTGCGTTTCTTGAAACAATTTGCATAACATAGAAGATTCAAGAGTTTAATAATGCGTGTAAGCGAAAATTGGTTGCGTGAATGGGTAGAGCCCGGTGTGGATACTCAGCGATTGGCAGATACTTTGACTATGGCGGGTCTAGAAGTTGATGGTATTGAGCCGGCTGCGCCTAAGTTCACTGGTGTAGTCATCGCGAAAGTACTTAAAGTCGAGGCGCATCCTGATGCAAAAAAACTTCATGTTTGCCAGGTGGATGATGGGCATGGTGAAGTAAGTAATGTTATTTGTGGCGCAAGTAATGTTCGTGAAGGATTGGTGGTTGCGTTTGCTAAGGTTGGCGCAGTATTGCCTAAAGAATTTAAAATTGAACCTAAAGAGCTGCGTGGTGTTGAGTCATTCGGGATGCTGTGTTCTGCCAGTGAACTGGGCTTAGCTGAAACATCGCAAGGGATTATGGAATTACCAGAAGATGCTAATTTGGGTGAGGATGTTTATACCAACTTTGCGTTGAATGACCAAGTAATCGATATTGATCTCACGCCAAATCGTTCTGACTGTTTAAGTATTCAAGGTATAGCGCGTGAAGTGTCAGCGTTACTTGATGTCCCGCTTCAAAAACAGTGTTCAATTACTGATGTTAAAGCTACATCGTCGGTTGTATTCCCTGTAGATATCAAAGCTAAACAGGAATGTCCTCGCTACTTGGGTAGAGTAATAGAGGGTGTGGATGGGTCCGTAATGAGTCCACTATGGATGCAAGAAAAATTGCGTCGATCTGGTGTGCGCTCGATTAATGCGATAACGGATATCACTAATTATGTAATGCTGGATATAGGGCAGCCTATGCATGCGTTTGATTTAGATAAATTAAATGACGCTATAGAAGTGCGTTTTGCAAATAAAGCTGAACAGCTTGAACTGTTAGATGGCCAAACGGTGGAGTTAACTGGTGATGAATTGGTAATAGCTGATTCCAAGCAGGCAGTCGCATTGGCTGGGATTATGGGTGGGCAAGCCACATCAATTCAAGACAGTACTACAAAAGTGTTTCTAGAAAGTGCATCGTTTAAACCCGAAATAATCGCAGGAAAAGCCCGTCGTTATGGACTGCATACAGATTCATCTCACCGATTTGAGCGTGGAGTAGATCCTATTTTAGCCAGGCAAGCAATTGAGCGGGCAACAGAGATGATTTTAAATATTGTTGGTGGTAATGCTGGGTCAATAGTATGTGAAGAAGAATTAACATCACTTTCAACGCCAGAAAATATTAAGTTAAAGCATTCCAAAGTTGAATCACTGTTAGGCATAACGCTTTCTGTTTCTGAAATAAAATTACTTTTAGAACGATTATGTTGTGATGTGAATGTAGATAAAGATGTGTTGAATGTTGTGCCTCCAAGTTATCGATTTGATTTAAATAAGGATGTTGACTTGATTGAAGAGGTTGCACGCTTGGTGGGTTATGAGAATATCCCGGCCGATGTGAAAGCGTTGGCAATTAATACGACATCAATTATAGAAGAAGATCAACTTGCACAAATGAAGGGTAGCTTAGTGGCCCTAGGCTATCATGAAGTCATTACATTTAGCTTTATAGATCAAGATGCTGCGAATTTGTTTAATACAGAAAGTGCTAATAAAGCGTTAGCAAATCCAATATCACAAGAACTGTCGGTAATGCGAAGTAGTGTCTGGCCAGGTTTGATTAAAACCGCGCAATACAATTTGCACCGACAACAGTCTCGAATAAGAATATTTGAGCAAGCATTGCAGTTTAAAAATACTAAAGATGGTTTGGAGCAATTGCCAAGCTTGGCAGGGTTAATAATTGGTGATTGCGCACCAGAACAATGGGGTTCTGCAAGTAAAAAGGTAGATTTTTATGACCTAAAAGGTGATGTGGAGCATTTGTTGAAGATGTCCTCATTGCCTTTTGAAGCAATATCCTTTTTGCAAGCAGAAGATTCTGCTTTGCATCCAGGACAATCGGCTAATATTTTCTATGATGATGTGCAAATTGGGTGCTTAGGAAAGTTGCACCCAAGATTACAATCTATACTGGATCTCGATCCAGCGGTGTATCTGTTTGAGTTACAGTTAAACGAACTGATAAAGAAACCAGATGTACTATCTTTCTGTGCGCTTTCAAAATACCCCTCGATTCGTCGGGATATCACGGTCATTGTAGATGATATTGTTAATGCAGCAGACATTCGTTCAAACATTGAGCAAATGAATATTGAATGTTTGCAAAGAGTCAATGTGGTGAGTGTTTACAAAGGTAAGGAGCTCTCAGAATCGAAGAAAAGCGTGTCTTTAGGCTTGATTTTACAAGAGTTTTCACGCACCCTTACAGATAAAGAAATAGAACAAACAGTCTTATTAATTATTTCTCAACTTAAAGAAAAAGTTGGAGCAGAAATAAGAAACTAATAAAAAAATGGCGCTCACTAAAGCAGAGATGGCAGAAAATTTGTTTGAGGAATTAGGCCTCAACAAAAGAGAAGCAAAAGAACTCGTCGAAATATTTTTTGAGGAGGTTCGTGTCGCGTTAGAGCAGGGGCATGAAGTGAAGTTGTCTGGTTTTGGTAATTTCATTTTGCGTGACAAAAATCAAAGACCAGGGCGAAACCCAAAAACAGGTGAAGAGATTCCAATTTCTGCAAGACGCGTGGTTACTTTCCGTCCGGGGCAGAAATTAAAAGCGAGAGTTGAGGCATATGCTGGAAATCAATAATAATAATGAATTGCCGGCAATACCGGGTAAGCGATATTTTACAATTGGAGAAGTGAGTGAATTGTGTGGGGTAAAGCCACATGTCCTTCGTTATTGGGAGCAAGAGTTTCCATCTCTAAAGCCGGTTAAGCGACGTGGTAATCGACGCTATTATCAAAGACATGATGTCATCTTGATTCGTCAGATTCGCAGTCTTTTATATGAGCAGGGCTATACTATCGGTGGCGCAAGACAAAAGCTTGCCGGATCAGATGCAAAAGAAGACCAGAATCAAAGCCAACAAGTGGTTCATCAGATGCGAGTTGAGCTTGAAGATTTGCTTCAAGTTTTGAAACGCTAACTATCCAAATACGTATATCAGATCTTGTTACCTTTCTATATCGGGGTGTAGCGCAGCCTGGTAGCGCACCACACTGGGGGTGTGGGGGTCAGAGGTTCGAATCCTCTCATCCCGACCATATTCGATAAGGTAGTAGCAAGTCTACATATGGCGCACCCACTGTTTGTAAATGCATTCAATTGGTCGGCTCTGAGCTCGCACTCACTGGGTATAGCTTCTATACTTACAAGCTGCCTTTTTA
>CALAJL010000062.1 GCA_937922735.1 uncultured Gammaproteobacteria bacterium
GCAATAGCTAACATCTCATCCCTACGCGTGAACTTTTCACGAGGCTTACCCTTTGGTTCACCCGCTGATACCTCTGCGGCATCAATTTTTTCCCATTGCGGATAATTAATATATTGTGCATTATTTTTATCGAGTATCTTATATAACGCTTCACGACCCGATTTATCATTAGAGAATTTATTAGTGTCCTCTAATAACATTTCTACCGATTCCACTGCACATGCACGATTAGTCCCAATGATTCCAGATGGCCCACGCTTAATCCAACCCGCAGTGTATAAACCAGTTACAACATCACCACCATGTTCGGTCAAAATTCTTCCCTCTTCATTTGGGATGGTGCCCCATCGGTCATAAAAAGGAACACCTTCTATTGGCACACCGTTATAACCAATACTCCTGAACAGTATTCCACACTCTATTTCCATAGTTTCGCCTGTGCCTTTTGCAGATTGTTTAAAAGACTCACCTGATAATTCATTTACTTCTAACACTACTTTCCCCAAATGACCATTAACGGCGCCAGCTTCAAGACGAATCGGACTCTTCAAGAAAGTAGAAATGCAGGTGCGAGGTTTTCCTGTGTCTTCAAATTCAGCAAATTTTTGAAAAATCTCGACATTCTTTTTATTACCACGCCCTTCTTTTGCGTCCAGTTCTTGCTGACTAACAGCATTTAGCTCTAACTCTAGAGGATCGATATAGGGACGGCAGTTTTCAATTTCTAAAAACTCTTTCAGTTCTTTGGAAGCAAACTTAGCCTGTGCTGGTCCACGTCTACCCACCACATAGATAGTTTTTATTTTGCTCTCAGCTAATGCATCTAAAGCATGTTGAGAAATATCGGTATGTTTTAATTCATCTACAGATTTAGCTAATATTCTAGAAACGTCAGCGGCGACATTACCTTGACCAATCACTACTGCTGTTTCATGTGAAAGATCAAATGTGCGATCACGGTAATCTGGATGCCCGTTATACCAACCTACAAATTCTGTAGCTGTATAACTACCTTCCAAGTCTTCACCAGGTATTCCTAGCTTGCGGTCTGTTTCAGCACCACAGGTATAAATAACGGCATGATAATTTTCCTGTAACTGAGTGGCTTGAATATCTTTACCAACCGTAACATTCCCAACAAAATTGAACTCTGGATTTAGTGCTATTTTTTTATAGACTTCGATAGCTTGTTTGAGTTTTGGATGATCCGGTGCAACACCGCTACGTACTAACCCAAATGGCGCGGGTAGTCTTTCGATTAAATCTATTTCAACAACAAGATCTGATTTGATTAATGCTTCGGAAGCATAGAAGCCACTCGGCCCACTACCTACAATAGCAACTCGTAATGGATTACTCTCACTACCTATACTCATGCAAAAACTCCCTTCTTCTTATAATTGAATCAATAAATTCCTTTTAAATACTTCCCTCTTAAATTTGATATTTTTAAAGCATACAAACAAAAACGCACAACTAAATGTCGTGCGTTTTTTTGGATCTAAACTTAATGAATAGCTTTAAAATCCTAACTCTGACTTACGATCTTCTGCACCTGGCAGTGGCTCCATTGGCTCTTCAATAAGTGGTAGGTCCCCACACTTTTCAGCATTTATTTCAACCCATCCTTCTTGACCTTCAGGAATATCATCTTCTTCATAAATTGCTTCAACTGGACATTCCGGTATACAAGCACTGCAATCGATACAAACATCCGGATCGATATAAAGCATTTCATCATCAAAATGAAAGCAAGCAACTGGGCATACTGATACGCAGTCCGTAAATCTACAGCCTTTGCAATTCTCTGTAACAACTGTTGTCATGTAGTCTCTCCTTTATAACCAACCCAATGAGATGGAGTTGGATCTTAAAAATTTGGCAGTCGTGATTAATATCTCGAGATAAAAGTATTAACCTGCAAACAATAGTACTTCACCTCGATTTAATTCAATCCCGTCTCCGCTATAGCGTTTGTATTTTCCAGTTATATGTTGATCCTGAATTTTTCTTTTAAATCCATTAGCACGTAATCTTGAGAAATATAAACGCAAGAACAATGGGTGATATGTACACGAATAATCAAAACTAGGCAACATAGGCGCATCTTGCAGTGAGACGATCGAGCCTCGTTTCATCCCTGCACCGGTTCGGATTCCAAGCTCACCTAACACAATGATGGTTCCAGCAAGCATATTTACACCAGTAAAATCACCTGCATTACCACCCACCACAATTAAGCCACGTCGCATCGCACTGCCCACTTCATTCTTGGCATTGCCATGAATAAATATTTCACCACCAGTAATTCCAGTGGACTGCCCTCTGTAAGCACTGCCTATCATATGACCGGCATTTTTCTTGATGATAATTCGACCACCAGACATTTCCGGGCCGACCCAGTCTCCTGCATTACCATTGACTATTATTTCACCACCAGACATACCTACACCAAGATGCATACCAACATCGCCTTCAACGGAGATTTTTCCTTCGGACATTCCTGCACCGATTAACTTCACCCCACTGAGGTCGCCTTCAATATGTATTTCAGAAGCACCTTTGCCAGTAACTTTAAAAAAATCTCCTAGATGGCATTTATCATTACCATGCATCACATTCAGGTTCTCTATACCTGATTGTGACAAGTTGGCAAACACCGTTGGGTTAATTACCTCAGTTTCAAGCGGTACTTCTGGCGCAGTATGCAGTTTTAAATGAGTAGCTGACATGTCATTATTAACTTGATATTTTAGTTATATCTCTATGTATTTATTAATGTTATCTATATTATTTCTTACGATTCATTTAATTATTAGCAATTTCATGCAAATGGAAGTGGTATTTGCCAAGCTTGCCACCATAATTACCTGCAGTGATAAACATAGCGCCTTTTTCTGATGCTGCATGTATTCCACGTTTCATTGCTTCTTTGATTGAAGCTTCATCTAACCCATCGGCAACAATTTCATAAACCGCTTCTACTTTTTCTGGAATAGCCGTTTGTTTTGAGATCGACCGTAACGTTGGGCAATACGCATCATTTGTAGACGCAATGAGGTTTTTGTAGCTGGCGCCAATTTTACTACCCGATCGAACCAAACCTTGAGGGAATGGTAAAAATACTCCATGAACTTCTCGCATGGCTTGAGCAGCCGCCATAGAAGCCCTAAGCGCAACATTTTTACTTGAACCAAAGATTATCAAGTTGCCACCCCCTACCGCAGCCTGAATACCAAAGCGATCATCTATTAGGAACTCTCCTTCCATTACAGGGATTCGCCATAATTTACGACCATCAATCACTTTACTAATTTGATAACTATCACCGAAATAACGCAATTTACCACCAACCGAAACAGTTTTATCCGAATCTAAGCCGTTATAGCAAGCTGTAGTGGGGCAAGTCATTACACATTGACCAATACGATCAATAAGTTGACCTGCAATGGTTTTACTACTCATCGTAAACAATAAGACACTAATCCCTGGACGACCATCTGGAGTATCTTCTTCTGAAATCTCGCATTCAACTGCTGCTTCCAACTTGCAACGAATTACCGAAGTTGCAAAACCTGTCATAGAAGCCGCCGCTGCCCTAGCCCATTGCTTCGTATCTGCAGTAATAATGACCCTCGCACCATACATCTCAAATGCTTCAGCAAAGGTATCTTCGATTTCTGTTTTCTTAATCTTCATTCTACTAATGATTATGTGTTAGCCCATTAAGATTTAACCACTACGCTTTAGGATGAGTAGGAATCACTTCATGATCATGCAGATAATCTTCACTGATCGCATAATTATTAAATTTAACGGAATAATAGTCCTCAAAGAACGGTTCAATTTCTTGTGAGATATCTGCATTGTATCCAGGCTTGGTATGCAACAACTTCCCTTTATGATCTGTTGCAAACTCATGATTCTTAATTACTGTTACACCGTCCTTAATTACATAACGTGGTGCATTGAACATAGCCTCTTTATCATCTTCTTCGGTATAAATTGTTATATCAGCATCAGCACCAACGCCTAAGTGACCTTTATTTTTCAAACCTAATGCACGCGCGGGGCCGGCACGTGTGATAATTGCTATTTCACTCAACGTATATTCACGATCCAATTCACGCAAACTAGTTTGATCGATGGCTTTTTGGTTTACATACGATAACGCTTCTTTTCTGTAGGCACTATCCATTAGCAATTTAATTAGCGTTGGGTAGCTCATGAATGAACCGCCATTTGGATGGTCTGTTGATAACAACACTCGCCAAGGATCTTTAGAATGCAAAAATAATTCTAAGCCCATCGCCCATTGTAGAGCATGGGTATAAATATGATCTTGATAAGTAAAGGGTATGATCCCACAGCCACTTTCACACTCTGTGTCTGCATTAATCCATTTGTTCATTTTAACATTACGCAACATCCAAGCTAATGGAGCATCTGCTGTCATTGCAGTTGCTTTACCAAACATGACCTGCCCTACATCTGTTGTAATGTTTTCATTCTCATTCACATAATCGATTATAGATCGCACACCTGAAACGGCGTCTTTATTAACTTCACCACCAAAACTATGAAATTGTATATGCGCCATATGCACACGACGACCTTGAGCGGCTTTCATAGTGTCTAAGGTGGTACTGATATTCCCGCTATGACCTAAATTATTACAATGTACATGAGGAGGATGCGGCAAACCCAATTCATGTGCAGCTTCAATAAAACTCTCGATCACATGAGTGGGTGTAATATTGTAATGATCAATATTGTCATTTACATTTGTAATATTGGCATTTTTACGCCCCTTCCAAAGCTCATCTGCACCAACATTAACCAATTTAAGCGTATAGGCATGCACCGAATCAATCCACCATGCGATGGCTTCTTTAAATTCTTTTTTGCGTCCTTCTTTTAACAATTTCAACAAAAACGCATTGTTACCTAACAGAACATAAAAACCCTTATCGATCACTGGTGTGTCATCTAGTTCTTCCAGTGTATGTCTTGCCGTAATTGGCGGCACTGCTGCTTCCATTGCCGTGGTGTAACCCATGGTTGCGTAGCGATAACCTGTCGCAAAGGTAGATGGCACTACACCGCCCGTTCCAGAACGAGTATGTGCAGTCTTAGGATGGACGTCTAAACGATGGTCTTCAGGTTGTAATTTTCGAGCAAGATTTACTTTTGCACCTGCTATATGACAATGAATATCAACAGCACCAGGCATCACCACCATGCCATGCGCATCAATTTTTGTAGCAGAACTTGAGACAGAATCAACAATCTTGCCATCTCTTATGAAGATGTCTTGTATTTTTCCGTCTATATTATTTGCTGGATCGTATACACGACCATTTACAATTTTTAATTCAGATGACATGTTTTATTATTTTATTATTAATACAAATGAACTTGACTATTAATACACTATTTATCTAATACACTATTTATCAAAATTTCTTAACGTACTCGTTAAGCAATTAATCTCGTGTAATTGCTAACATTTATTTACACATGAAATACGTGCAACAAAAACTCCCGCAAATTTACCTTAAGCAAAAAATCACCTAGGCAGCAACCCTTGCTTTTTTGCCACTTAATAATTTTTTAACACGATCCCTAATCGCTTCTAATACTTCCTGATCACCAGGATATGTCGACTCAAATGCTGGGCGTAATGTAATTGGCACATCGTCCATTCTATATACCGTTCCCCCAGTATTAATTCCATAGGTAGATACTGCGAAACGTACTTTAGCGATACTGCTTGTTACGGTATCTTTAGTATCTAATGAAATAATAGGAATTTTCTTCATATGTTCAATCGCTGCTTTAGGGAAATTTGAAGCAGGATCTGACGCGATAATCATGGCGGCATCCGCTTCACCACGCGACAACACATCGGTAGTTGTAAATTCACCTGGATTGAACCTTGGATATCCTCTGTTAAAGTTCACACCAAACGGATAACCCGTTTGCCATGACACAACGTTATCCGCGCCAGTTACATTTCCATGGCCTCTAACAGGCTTTGCTACAAAGTGTGTAAATTCATTCAAGTCCGCGGCAAGTGACAACAGTGCCCCTGAATTGAAATGACGACCTCGGGTCATGGTCAATCCCATTCCAAAAAACAACACACCAAATTGACAGTTTTTCATGCGGTCAACTAGATCATCGAGCACTTCGCGAGACACACCAGTTTGTTTTTCAATATCGTTCGCAATCTTTTTACCTTTTACTAAAGCTCGCAACGCCCAAAGCACTTCAAAATCTTTGCCTGGTTTAACTTGCATAAAGATGTCTGCAACAGGTGTGCTAGGTGTCCTTCGTACATCTACCAAAACTACCGTGCGATCTTTCTTGCCATTAGGAATGTACATACCTTTAGGTGTCACAGCGTAACGAGTAAAATGACGCGGATGTGACTCTGCTGGATTACCGCCCCAATAAATGACTAGGTCTGCACGATTTTTCACTTCACCCAAAGTTGCAGTACTTTCACCTACCCCTTGGAAAGCCATACCCGATGGACCGTGACAGACAGATGTTGTGGTATCAATGTTGCCATTAATGGTGTCCATAATTTCTACGGTTACGCGTTGCGATTCACAGGTTGAATCACTCATGCCATAGGTTGTTGGAAATTTGGCATCAATTAATATTTGTGCAGCAGCTTCTACACCTTCTTGAAACGTTGCCTCTTTACCGTCAATTAATACACCTGGACGTGTATCCACTTTATGTTCATAGAACCAAGCACGCCCTAATACACATGCTTTTTTTGCTTTAAGAATGCGATGCTCATCCACATCAACTGTTAACTCCATATCATCACAGACACAACCACAAAAGGTACACGTCGCATCTTTAACGATTTTTATATTCTTACCTTCGTATGGATCAACCTTTTTAGACACAGGCTTTTTATTTTTTACCTGTGCATCTGTCTGTGTAGCTTCTTTTGTCATAGAAAATACCTAATTTAGGGCAAATTATTTAACTTTAGTTACTTTAACTTCCATATGCTTAGACAAAGGCATTCCTGTACCTGCTGTATCTGAAGCCATTAACTCACTGGATGGTGGTCCGTAAGGAATAAAAATCATTCCCAATGGAAGATCTTCATGTTTTTTACCTTTACAAGTAACAACCGTCTGCCCCACATCAGATTTAAGCTTAATTTTATCGCCGTCCTTTAACTTTAAGCGTTGCATATCTTTTTCATTAAGCTCCGCTGTTGACGTTACCCTTTTATACTCGTCTTCAAGCTTACCTTCATTTAATGAAGTGCCCTGACTTTGCGAACGACCGGGTACTAGTATCATGGTCTCCGCCATCTATTGATCCTTAAAAAGCATATTGGTTTGGTCACATACGTGAGAGAGAATGGAGTAGCAGTTGGGATCCCTACTGCTATATATCTACAAAATTCTTCCATGAAAGTAGTGTGTACTAACTCTTCATCAGTTGATGATGATAACATATTTACCTTGGTATCAAATAATTTTATCCCTCATTATTTATAGCTTTTTAAGCTCTTTAGTATAGATTGAACAAAATTTATCCATTTGAATGCTAGCGAATTTACTATGAAGTCCGATACACTATTATCTAAAGCCATTCAAATAATAATAACGTCCAGGAGACCCGAAACATGCCTAAATATATTATTGAACGCGAAATTCCCGGTGCAGGTGATTTATCTGCAGATGAACTTCAAGGCATCTCACAAAAATCATGCAGTATTCTAAAAAATATGGGCCCACAGATTCAGTGGGTAGAGAGTGTAGTCACTGACGATAAAGTATACTGCACATACATTTCGCCAAATGAAGAAGAAATTCGCAAGCATGCAAACGAAGGTGGGTTCCCAGCGAATAAAATTTCTGAGATCAAAGGAATGATTGACCCCACTACATCTGAATAATTACTGATGGATCACCATAAATACTTTAGTATTTATGGTGATCCAAAAATACATCCAGAATTTGTCACAACTATTGGAAAATCTCTAATATCTCGCACAACCTGTGCGACATTAAAGCTTTCTAGCATCGGCTTTATATCAATTACCTGTTGGTTTATGAAACATTCATCCATGATTCGTAAAACATACGTAGCATTTTCATCATGGATATTAAAATTTAGACTTTCTTTTTTTTCATGCTCCCACTCTTCGATGTTAGCATTTGGAAAGTGCTCACTGATATATTCGAGAATTGGCTTGGTAAACTCTGAGTCTCTAACTTTTTTTGATGCGCCCAAAATTAATTTGCTAATAAATTGGTTGTGTCACACTGATCACCCGAAGACCAACCAAATGTTTCTTTAATATTTGCAAAGAATGATTTTTTTTCAGGAAGATTGTTTACAGCTGGCATTTCAGGCACTTCTCCAGTCTCTGCCATACGCTCGTATTTGGTGACTAGAGATTTTAAGAACTTCACCATCTCTGGTGAATCCCACTCACGCTCACCTACTGCCTTATAGATCAACTTACCATCAGGATTAATTAAGAATGTTGTTGGTAGCCCTCGCACATCCCAACTCGCAAGACTCATATCTTTATCCATTAAAATGGAAAATGACACCGGTACAGCCTTTAGAAACTTTTTAACCCCAGCCAAGCTTGGGCCGACATGTATACCTATGACCTCTAAACCTTGTCCACCAAACTCATTATGCAAATTATCCATCGCAGGCATTTCTTTACGACATGGTGCACACCATGTTGCCCAAAAATTGAGAAGAATAAACTTTCCTTTGTAATCTCCCAGACTAGACTGTTTACCATTTATATTTTCAAGACTGAAATCACCTGCTTTAGGTGAACCACTTACAGGGTCCATTAAACCTTCAGCCAATACGGGCGAAGTAGACAGAACACTAATTAAAGAGATAAAAAATAGCCTGCTCATTGATTTAATCATCCTGATAGATTTGCTTGACAATAGTTAGATGGAAATAATAGGAATAAGTTCGCTAGCATTATAGTGTCTTTGATTCTGCGGACTCGAGTGACTCACTATCTAATATACCTTCCAGAAAGTCTATCATGTATGGTGCATTCCACGCCCTGGAGCCAACCGCTCGATATCGAACACTGCCATCGGGGTTGATTATAAAGGTTGTTGGCATAATCGGCACTCCCCAATCACCTAATTGCAAATCTACGTCAAACAAAACTGGGTAACTAATACCATTCAACTCTAATACCGACTCAACACCTTCAGATGGATTACCTGCGTGAATTGAGATAACTACTAAATTATCTCTATCCAAAATTTCATATGCACCTTGTAAAGCTGTCATTTCACTTTTACAAACATTACAGGACATGGTCCAGAAATTTACTAACACATATTTGCCACGGTATTCTTCAAGTATATGCATCTCACCATTAATGTCTGATAACTTAAAATTTTTTGCAGCATAGTTTGGAGGATATGCCTCCATTTGATGTCCAGCTTCAGCATTTAATAAATTTAATGCAATAAAATTAATACCAAAAATTACAACTAGTATGGATATATATTTTGGTAATTGGTTCATACAGGTTCCTACTTTTTGATTGTTTTTAGTTTTTATTTTTATCACTTAATTTGATTGTCATGCGCCCAATTGGGATCATCTTTACTTATATTGCCAATCGGTGCAGCAAAGGCATCTGCTACGAGCGTGCCAATATTGCTGCCCGTCAAAGATTTTAAAAATTCAATCACGTCATCAATCTCTTGATCGCTAAGATCTAAGGGTTTAATTAAGGGACTAAGTAATTCATTTTCCACTCCACCTTGATTATAAAACTCCATTACTTCTCTTAGTGACTGCATGGAACCATCGTGCATATAGGGTGCGGTTAACGCTACATTCCTTAACATTGGTGTTAAAAATTTCCAACGATCATTAGGATTTTCGGTTACTTCATACCTACCAACATCATTTAACTTAGCCTTGGAAACTGAACGTATTATTTTGTTATCCAAATCTGCAAATACTCCTGGCGCCAATTGCACACGCGTAGTGGTGGAGTTGCTTCCCATAGAGGTTTCATAACCTAGTCCAGTATTATGCAATTGGTTATCTGCGAACAATGCATAATCTTCATGTATCAGATGGCATACACTACATTGTCCCTTACCTGTAAATACTTCAAAACCACGTTTAACTGATTCGCTTACTGCATCCTGTTGTTTTCCAAAATGCCAGCGATCAAAAGGTGAATCTGCAGCATTTAATGTACGTTGATAACTTGCTAATGCCATACCAACGGTTTCCATCGTTGGGCCACGACCATCAAACGCTTTTTCAAATAACCCATCATAGTCTGGTATCGCTTTAATTTTATTGATTACATAACCTATCGAAGGATTAGCCATTTCATTACGAGCTAGAAACGGTGCCCATACTTGTTGTTCAAGAGAATCTTCGCGACCATCATGGAACATCATTTTCAAATAACCTGAGTTATAGACCGTGGGTGCATTACGTTTACCAGAACGGCCTTCGACACCTATTGCAGTTTGAATTTCATTATTAGTAAACCCTTGCTCTGGAATGTGGCATATCGCGCAAGAAAAGGTGTCATTAATAGATAAACGACGATCGAAAAACAGTATTCTTCCCAAAGAAACTTTTTCTTCAGTAAGGGGGTTGTATGCTGGAACTGGTGCCGGCGGCAAACCTAGTGGTGGATTTCTATAAAATTCTAAAAGATCTGCCTGTTTACCTACACGCTTTTGCAAGTCCAGTGTATTGGTAACATAATCTATTGACTCGTAGCCTTGTTTGTTATCACCCGGCCCATAAAAATGTTTTTCATTTGCTGCAATAGCAGATGACTGAAAATTATTTGCATAAACAAAAATTATTACTACTAGGCTGAGTAGACAAAAATTAATGAATCTGAAAATATTTTTTTTAACTGAAATCAAACTTATTTATCCGTAACATCATCAGCCAGTAGAACTCCCTCTTCAAGTAACAAGGTTTTAATATCAGCCGTAACTAACTTGTCATGCAAAAAAGAAACACTATATTCTTGACGAATATTTTTCGAACGATCAATCAAAAATGCTCGCAATACATGCGCCATCGTACCGGTAGATTTTCCATTCTCATCATACATTCTTAACACCATCTGACCATATTTTTCAATAACCGGCTGCAATGCCTCTTCTGAGGCAGTGGTTAAAAACAACCACTGAGGATCACCATCATCAAACCCCGCACCATATAATTTCATTACATCTGGCGTGTCATGCTCTGGGTCAAAACTAATACTAATCAACCGAATTTGATCCGATAATTTTGGATCATCTTTGAAACGCTCTTTGATTTTATAAAATACTGCGGTAGCCAAAGGACAACCATTCAAATCAACACAGCTACTATAGATAAACGTTAGTAGTACAATTTTATCACCAAGCAGGCTATCTAAATCTAGTTCCTCACCATTGCTGTCTAAAACAATTCCACCACCTGCTGCCTTGATAGTAGCCAAACTATAAGTGCCTGGTTCGGGTACTTCAAAAGACAAATCAGGTGTCCAACCATCCGCTACGATCCTAGGATTAGCTTCTGCCATCGCCTCGTGGGAACCTGGCAAAGGTGTATCTTTGTCACTCTCACATCCATATAAACTGGTTAGTGACAAACCAAACACTAAAACTATCAAAACTTTCATCTATGAAAATTCTCTCATTAAAACATTAAAGCAGAAACAACAAGGCCGCCTCGAAGGCGGCCTTGTTTCACTATGAAAAAACTCTATGTTACATCAAGTAACAAATGCTGCCCTTATTTAGTTTGAGACAACATAGTTCCATCAGAGTTCGGCTTTTGCGAGTAAAGCGAGTACGCGCCAAAACGCATTTGGTGCGCTCGGCCTAACTTTAACTCATAAAAGTCAACAGTAAACTCATGAGAAAGTTTCTTACCATTCCAAGTGAATAACTTGAAATACTGCTCGTCTGCTTCACCGGTCTTATCCCAGTTACCTAATAAAGAAGAAGTAAAGTAAGCACGCTTACCATCCCAACTTTGTGAAATCATATTCACTTGCTCACCAATCACGTGCTCATATTTTTGAACAGGATTGAATGGATCTGAGATATCAAAGAAGCGAGTCTTGCCATCAAGGAAAGTTTGCACCCATAAACCTTGATCATCCGCTGTGATAGAGATATCAACCGGAAGTGGCACTTTAGATGGATCACCAATCTCAGCTACATCTTTAGCTTGCCATTCACCTTCTTCATCTTCGTAAATCAACCAAATCTTTGAGGTCAATGCGGTAGTAGTAAAGCAATAGTTATTCTGAGATCCCCATGCACAACGAATTTCTAATGGTGCACCAGGTACTTCAAAAACTTTTTTAGGCTTACGAGTATGTAAATCCCAAACTATAGCTGTGTTACCGAAACGCTTCATCGCTTCTGGATCACCTAACATTTGACCGAAGTCCATCATGTAGTTAGACCAGCCTGTAAATGAAGAAGTAACCATTACGTTACGACGTGGTAAAGCACGAATATCATAACCATATCCATCCGCAACATTACCTACTTTCTCTGCACCGCGAAGATCTTCATCAGTAGGATTCCAGTGTGCAGCAATAAATTCACCTTCATTTGTGTATTCCGCCATACCTGTGCGGCCACCATGGTCAACATTATTAGATAATGCCGTTACCATAACTCTGCCAGGAAGCGCATAAAAAGTATGTGGGCCAACCATTCCACCAGTCTTTTCTACAAAGTCAGTAATTACTTTATGAAGAGTTGGTTTAGCTGGGTTGGTAGCAACATCGAATACAAAGATCTTGTTACTATCTAAACCGCCAGCAAATAGATATTTACGATCATCTGTTAGACCAGAGTGATGTGCTTCATTACGACCACCTACTGAAAGAACGTTTACTACCTTACCGTATGAATCTGCATTAGGATTAACGGACATGGTTACAAGCTTGTCTTGTCCATCGCCCATGCCTTCTACACCTAAGGTCCAAACGTAAACATAATCTTCTTGGCCTACAATTTTCGCCATGTAAGGAGACATACATGTCTCATCTGCCATCGCGGTAGATTGAAAACCAACAACAGATGCAACTAGCACGCATGCTGATGTTGCTATGCTTTGAATCCATTTGGCTTTTGATACTGCCTTTTTCTTCATAATCTTATGACTCCATATCGTAATAGATTAATTAATGAGGATTAAAAATCTTTGTGGTATTCAAACAAAGCTAGCTGCTATTCACAAACGTGGACAACGTTGCAATATTGAATGAATCGATTGCGACATTATGACGCATCTTGTAGCCCATTCAAAGTTATATAATTAATAACTTTATTTCTTAAAACTCAATGCGCTACTTACTTTATTAGACACAAACTAGACGAAATTGATGATTTTAGTCAATGCTACAGTGACAACAGTAAGTTATTGTAATTATTATTGAAATATTCATGTTGATGCACATAATTTATTGAACTGTTAGGTATTCAGAATTGTCTATTCATCTATATATAATATATACACACCACCCCAAACTTACTTTACAAATCACAAAACCGTTTTGATCTAGATGTTTAGAATAACTTACCTACTAGTAGCAATATTCTGCCTTTACGCGCTATCTACACCTACATTTAGCAATGAAGTAGCTATTGGTGGTGAATTCTCATTGACATCACAGGAAAATCAGCCATTTTCATTGAGTAATGATGCGAAAGGCAAAGCCGTTATTTTATTTTTTGGATTTACCCATTGCCCAGATGTATGCCCCAACACACTAAGCGCAATTCAGACATCCCTCCATCAACTTGGCGAATTATCCAACCAAGTACAAACTATTTTCATTACGGTTGACCCCACACGCGATACACCAGAAATAATAGCAGCATATCTGAAATATTTTAATAGTAATTTCATTGGGTTAACTGGGACTCCTAAGGAAATTGATAAGGTTGTTGAGCAATTCCAAGGATTCTACTCATATGCTGGTGATGTGAATGGTGGGCAATATTCTGTTGATCACACTTCGAACTTGTACATCATCGATACCAAAGGCGAAGTCACCAACATCATCCCATATGGTTTTCCACCTGAAGCAATCACCAATTCAATTAAAAATATTCTAAATAAAACAAAGTCTTAATTATTTATATTAATGTTAAATATAATACATTTAAAAAATAACAATATTAGTATTGTATATATGCAAAACGCTGATCCTTAGGCGTTCCTTCAAGGTCATTTTCTTCATGCCCTGGTTGCCATAAAACTACCTCTTCAATCTTCTTCGCGAGCTCAAAATCCTTATTGGTGACACCTTTCGCTGCATGATTCATTAATTTACAGATCACGAATGCGTAAGAGACGCTTAAATCAGGATGATGCCATGCCACTTCTGCCAAATGTCCAATGGTGTTGACCACCATCATGGTGCCTTTCCAACTATGCGTTTTATACTTGCGACGAATCCAGCCATTTTCATAGACCCAATTTGGAAGCTCTTCTTTTAACCTTTCCTTAACTTCTTCTTCACTGTAAGTTTGTTCAGATTTGATTTCACGCCATTTAGTCATTACTTTGACTCCTCTACGGTCATAAATTTGTATAATAGACACCACTTATCAATGGTATGCATTAATTTATTCGTTACAATCTGATCTGTCGAATTCGAGATACAGACGATTATATATCTATACGGTACATTTTAATTGTAGTTTTATGAAGTAAACACGAACAGTCACACCTAGCATCTCACTATCTGTTGAGTGCCGTACCCGATCACGCTGTTCCTCAGTTTAGGCTCACCCTATATAATTAGTCATGCAATTTGAAAATGTAACTTGCCCACATTGCGGCTTGCTGTGTGATGATCTGTCGGTGAATGTTACAGATCTAACAGTAAAATTGGCTGATTCAGCACATCCCTGTGCAAAATTTTTCGAAAATGCGTCAATAGAGTCGAATACCATACCTACCCCACAGATTTCAGGAAAATCTGTTTCTGAAGATCGGGCTTTGGAAAAAGCGGCTGAAATACTTCGCGACGCTAAACAGCCTTTGATAAATGGGCTTATTACCGATATACAAACTTGTCGAGACGCGATGGCTATCACCGAAAAACTTGGCGGGGTAATAGATCATGCAAATGGGGAAAGTATTCGTAATAACGGTGCAGTAATGCAGCGTATAGGGAAAGTTAAAACAACGTTATCAGAAGTACGTAACCGCGCTGATTGCATCGTCATATTTGGGTCAAAATTATCCGGTAAATTCCCTCGCTTATTTGAAAGGATCCTATTACCAAAAAAAACACTTGGTAATAAAAATGTCGATAATAAAAAGATTTACATACTCGACATCTCAACAGACGGCACTTTTAGAATCGAAAGTGGAGAAAATAATATATCGCGAATATTTTTTGACTTCCCGCTTTTGGAGTCAATTGTTTATCGATTACAAGAAATCATATATAAGTCAGCCAAAAACATCAGCACAATCGATGAGAATACCCAATGTCTTCTCGATTTATATGAAACGATATCAAATAGTCAGTACACCACTTTAATTTGGAATTCCTCTGAATTTAATCAGGATTCAGCAGAGCAAACAATTCAGGCAATTACCGAATCTATAAAATATTTAATGCAAAAGATACGTTGTGTAGGACTACCACTAGGTAGTTCAAAAGGTGAAATGACTGCCAATCAAGTTGCAACCTGGCAAACGGGCGTCCCTCTCCCAGTAGCGTTTATGACTGGCACACCAGTACACGACCCAGCACGCAATGACGGCATGAAAATGTTGGCAAATAATGAAGCTGATTGCTTATTGTGGATTGCTAACTATCACTCAGAAGACGAGCCGCCCAATACAAATATTCCTAACATAGTTCTAGGGCATCCAAACATGAATGCTAATAACGCAACAGTATTTATTCCATGCGGTGTACCAGGTGTAGATCATCGCGGTTTAGCCTGCCGTGCAGATAATGTGGCCACCTTACCTTTACCAAAATTACGAAACAGTCACCTGCCAAATGCAAATGAACTGTTGCGTAAACTTAAAGAGCTTGTGTAAATAAAAATAGTATGGCGATTAAACTAACAGGCGGCGAAATCTATGATCCTGCACATAAAATTGATGGCAAGACTAAAGATTTATTTGTAGTAGATGGAAAGATACGAAAAAGTCTATCTGATAATGACAAGTTAGAAACAACATATGATCTTAACGATTGTATTGTGATGGCAGGTGCAATTGATCTGCACACACATATTGGTGGCGGCAAAGTAAATATTGCCCGCACCATGATGTTAGAAGATGAACATCAACATCCTCATCCTGGCTCCGACATATTACGTTCCGGAAATGGTCGTATTGTACCCTCGACTTTTAGTGCAGGTTATCGCTATGCAGAAATGGGTTATACCGCTTGTTTTGAGCCTGCAGTATTGCCCGTCAATGCACGACAAGCACATATGGAATTAGCTGACACGCCTATGGTGGACAAAGGTGGCTACGCTCTGTTAGGCAATGATGATTTTTTACTAAACATGATTCGTGAAGGCGCTACACAAAATGCCATTAATGATTATGTTGCATGGTTGTTAGATGCAACCCAATGTATCGGTATTAAAGTAGTAAACGCTGGTGGCATACACGCATTTAAATATAATCAACGAAGACTCGATGTTGATGAGATGGGCCCTGCTGGTAGCAAACCTCGAGATATTATCGCCACACTTAGCAGAGCTGTGCATGATCTTGGCATTGCACATCCCTTGCATGTTCATGCAAGCAACTTAGGCGTACCAGGTAATTTTGCCACCACCCTGGCAACAATGGCTGCTGCTGATGGCTTACCTATTCATTTAACGCACATCCAATTTCATAGTTATGGCACTGAAGGTGACTATAAATTTTCATCTGCTGCATGTGAAATTGCTGAAGCGATAAACAATAATAAAAATGTAAGCGCTGATGTGGGTCAAATTATGTTTGGCCAAACCATTACCACTTCTGGTGACACCATGATGCAATATTTTGGGCACGATCATGCTTCACCAAAAAAATGGACCGTTATGGACATAGAATGTGAAGCGGGATGCGGCGTTATTCCTTTTAAATATCGTGACAAAAGCTTTGTGAATGCATTGCAGTGGGCTATTGGTTTAGAAATCTTCTTACAAGTGAACGATCCTTGGCGCATCTTCCTCACCACCGATCACCCTAATGGTGCACCTTTTACAAGTTATCCACACTTAATCAAATTATTAATGAATCGTTCATTTAGAAATGACGTATTTAAAATTGTTCATGAAGGTGCGCAACATGCATCTAACCTTGCATCAATGGATCGTGAATATTCATTATATGAAATTGCAATAATGACTCGTGCTGCGCCGGCAAAGATTTTAGGATTAACTAACCATGGTCATCTTGGTGAAGGTGCCAATGCAAATATTACGGTGTATAGAAAGCAAGATGATATTGAACAGATGTTTGCCAAACCCGCGTATGTTTTTAAAGACGGTACGCTCATCGTAAAAGATGGCAAAATAGTTGAAACTGTACAAGGCACCACTCATGTAGTGAAACCCGAATTTGATCGTGCTATTGAAAAGCCATTGAAAAAATATTTTGACGATTATCAGACCATATCTTTAAATAACTTTAAGATCTCAAATGATGAAATGATAGAATGCATAGGCAGTGAGATTGAGGTTCATCCAAGTATCAGCAACACTTAAGTTTATTTGGGATTAAATTAGAAATAATTATTTAACATGATAATAAATGGCGTAGAAATTGAGGACACTTTTGCAGAAGCATTCTCCATGCGTGCAACACGTATCATCATCACAGCCATTAACTACAAGTGGGCACGCCATGCAGCTGAAACCATGACCGGTTTTGCAACTTCTGTTATTGGTTGTGGCGTTGAGGCAGGAATCGAAAAAGTAATCGGCAATCACGAGACCCCAGATGGCCGTCCGGGTATTTCTGTTTTATTATTTTCTACTGACAAAAAAACACTCGAAAAACAATTACAAACCCGCATTGGACAATGTGTGTTGACCTGTCCTACTACCGCTGTTTTTCCTGGCATGGATAGCGAAGATCAAATCGCATTGGGCAAAAACATACGATATTTTGGTGATGGTTTTCAAACTTCTAAAAAAATAGGTGATCAACGATATTGGCGCATCCCAGTTATGGATGGTGAATTCATATGTGCTGAAACTACTGGCTACCAAAAAGCTATTGGTGGTGGAAACCTATTAGTATTTGCTCGTGGAATTTCGCATGCCTTACTCGCTTGTGAAGCAGCTATTGATGCCATCGGCATGTTACCCAATATAATTATGCCTTTCCCAGGTGGCGGTGTTCGTTCAGGATCAAAAGTAGGTTCCAAATATAAATTTCTTAGTGCATCTACAAATCACCCCTATTGTCCTACACTAAAAGGTCGTCCAGATAATGTATTAGGCAAAAATATTGAAGCATGCATGGAAATAGTGATTGATGGATTAACAAAAGAAGATGTGACCTTAGCGATGCAACGTGGCATGGAAGCGATTTGTGATCTAGGGAAATCACAAGGTATTGAAAAAATTACTGGTGGAAATTATGGCGGCAATTTAGGACCGCATCATTTCCATCTAAGAGAGATCATGAATGACTCATACAATCGTTACATTTAAAGGCAGCACGAAGCAGCGCCTTGATATGCGCTGGTTGAGTCAAGCAATCAACGAATCAACGAATAGTGATGTTGTAAAAAAGCAGTCACTACACATGGGCAATGAAAAATGTAACATTGGAGATATTTTCGATATCACCGGTTCATTTTCAGATCATCCAGTAGTATTTGAAAACTCAAATCAAAGCATGGATTATGTTGGCCATGCACTTTGTAAGGATTCTCATCTAACCGTTGCTGGCGATGTAGGTCATTATGCAGGATCAAGATTAGCGGGTGGAAAGTTAGTCATTGATGGTAATGCACAAGACTATACAGCTTGCGGCATGTCAAAAGGTTTAATTGAAATCATGGGTGATGCTAATGATTATGTAGGCAGTGCTCATGTTGGTGATAAAAAAGGCATGGCAGGAGGCACTATTTTAGTGCACGGCAATACCGGCCACTTTACGGGTGATATGCTTCGACGTGGCACTATTATGGTAGTTGGCAATATTGGAGATTATTGCGGCAGTAGAATGATCGCGGGAACAATCACTAATCTTGGAACCATTGGCAAACAAGTGGGTGTAGGTATGCGTAGAGGAACAATTTTACTGCCTCATAAACCCAAAGACGTACTTACAGGGTTTCATGATTGCGGAAGGCATAACTTAGGGTACTTAACATTGTTATTGCATGAATTAAGGCAGTATAAAAGTACATTCCAGTCACTGCACCCAATGAGGCGTCGTGTTCAGCGCTATATTGGTGATACAACAGTAAGTGGACAAGGTGAAATGTTAATCTGGATTGGTTAAAAATAAGTATCTGATTTACATTTGGTATATACGCTTTATTCGACTATAACCGTAAACTATATTAACTATTTACTAATTTATACGTTAGATTTTTAGGGATTTCTGAAACCAATGGATAAACCTGTTTCACGCAAACGAAATAAGATGAAAGGTGAGAAACGCGGAAGACGCGTTAATCCCGAGGCACTACAACAAGTTCAAGATTTAATCTCTGCACTTCCTGTCAGACGTGATCTGCTTATAGAGTACCTGCATTTAATTCAAGATAAGTATGGGCACATTTCAGCTGCTCATATCACAGCTCTTGCAAACACTATGGGTTTAGCCACTACAGAAGTCTATGAAGTAGCTACGTTCTACCATCACTTTGATGTCATTAAAGAAGGTGAACAAGCTCCACCTGAATTAACCGTTCGTGTATGTGACTCCATTAGTTGCGAAATGAATAACGCGGAAACACTTATTAACGAATTAACAAAATTCCATGGCGATAAAGTTCGTATTCAACGCGTACCGTGTGTAGGCCGATGTGATACCGCTCCTATTGCGGTCGTTGGCCAAAAACCTGTTGATCATGCAACGTTAGAATCTGTTAACCAATTTGTTGAAGTTCATGATATTGAATCACCCATTACGGATTACATTACGTATAACCGTTATGTAAATAGCGGTGGATACCAATTAGTCAAACGCATGTTTGACACTACCAATGGCCCAGAAAAAATTATAGAGATCATGAAGGACTCTGGCTTACGCGGCTTGGGCGGAGCAGGATTTCCTGCTGGACAAAAATGGGACATCGTCAGCAAACAAGATGGGCCACGAGTGTTAGCCATAAACATTGATGAAGGTGAGCCCGGCACATTCAAAGATCGTTACTTTCTAGAAAGAGATCCTCATCGCTTCATTGAAGGCGCACTAATTGCTGCACAAGTAGTAGGTATCGAAAACATCTATATCTATTTGCGTGATGAATATGCAAATTGCTACACAATGTTGCTACATGAATTAGATGAGCTTAAGAAAGACCCACCTTGCCAACTTCCTCATATAGAACTTCGACGCGGTGCGGGCGCATATATATGCGGTGAAGAATCCGCAATGATTGAATCCATTGAAGGTAATCGTGGAATGCCTCGTTTACGCCCACCTTTTGTGGCACAAGTTGGAGTCTTTGGCCGTCCTACACTAGAACATAACCTAGAAACCTTATTTTGGGTGCGCGACATTCTTGAGAAAGGTGCATCTTGGTTTTCAGATCAAGGCCGTAACGGTAGGACTGGCATGCGTTCATTTTCTGTAAGCGGGCGTGTGAAAAAACCAGGCGTTCATATTACGGATGCCGGTATAACTATTAAAGAATTAATTGAAGAACATTGTGGCGGCATGTTGGATGGTCACGAGTTTTATGGTTACTTCCCTGGCGGTGCTTCGGGTGGAATATTGCCTGCTTCTATGGGCGATATACCACTAGACTTTGATACATTAAATGAGCATGGTTGCTTTATCGGTTCTGCAGCAATCATCGTATTTTCTGATAAAGATAAAGCGCGTGATCTTGCTCGCAATGCAATGAGTTTCTTTGCTCATGAATCATGCGGAAAGTGCACACCGTGTCGTGTCGGCACATCAAAAGCAGCTATGTTAATGGAAAAACCGAAATGGGATCAGCCATTAATGAAAGAACTATCACAAACTATGAGCGACGCATCCATTTGTGGTTTAGGGCAAGCTGCATCAAACCCGATGACATCAGTAATGAATTATTTCCCTAACGAATTAGATCAAGATACATAAATCAGACATAGGAATGTTGGAGCATCAAAATGGCCGCAAATCCAGAACATTTACAAGACTTTAAAACCATTGCGTTTTCACTAAATGGCAAAACTATTAAAGCCTATGAAGATGAATCTATACTAGAAGCCGCTCGCCGTCATGGAATAGATATTCCACACCTATGCTATACACCCGGTATGCGAGCAGATGGTAACTGCCGTGCATGTGTTGTAGAAATTGAAGGTGAACGCGTTTTACAACCATCTTGTGTGCGCACTCCAACAGAAGGCATGGTGGTACATACCGAAAATGAACGCACGGTCCATTCTCAAAAGATGGTCTTGGAATTATTACAGTCAGATATGGCTGAGAAATCCTATACGCTAAACAGTGAACTTGACCAATGGTCGCAAAAGTTGAAAGTAGGATTACCTCGCTTTGAATCACGTCATAATCCAGAACAAGATTTATCACATCCAGCAATAGCCGTTAATTTAGATGCATGCATACAATGTACACGTTGTGTTCGTGCCTGCCGTGAAGAGCAAAACAACGATGTAATCGGTTATGCAAATCGTGGTTCTCATTCAGAAATAGTATTCGATATCCAAGATCCAATGGGAGACAGCACCTGTGTAGGTTGTGGCGAGTGCGTACAAGCCTGCCCTACTGGTGCATTGATGCCTTCAAATGAACTTGGCTTGCAAGAACCAGACCGCAAAGTTGAATCCACTTGTCCTTATTGTGGGGTCGGTTGTTTACTGACATACAACATTAAAGATGAAAAAATTATTTATGTTGAAGGACGCGATGGCCCGGCAAATAAAAGTCGCTTGTGTGTAAAAGGTCGATACGGTTTTGACTATGTTCACCATGATGGCCGCTTAACCAAACCTTTAATACGCAAAGAAGGTATCAGCAAAGATGTAAAGAATCTTGAGTCACTCACCTATAAAGATATCGATAAGTATTTTCGCGAAGCCACTTGGGACGAAGCCCTAGACTTTGCAGCAAAAGGATTGGCAGATATTCGTGACGAAAATGGACCCAATGCATTAGCCGGGTTTGGTTCAGCTAAAGGCTCTAACGAAGAAGCTTACTTATTCCAAAAACTGGTGCGCACTGGATTTAAAACCAATAACGTAGATCATTGTACACGTTTATGTCACGCATCATCCGTGGTGGCGCTATTAGAAGGTATTGGTTCAGGTGCAGTATCCAACCCGGTAGAAGATGTTAAGAAAGCGGATGTGATTGTCATTATTGGTTCAAACACCACTGAAAACCACCCGGTTGCTGCAACATTTATTAAGAATGCAAAACGTAACGGCACCAAGTTAATTGTTATGGATCCAAGGCGTTCAGATATTGCGCGTCATGCTGACTACTTCTTACAATTTAAACCCGACACCGATGTTGCCATGTTAAACGGCATCATGAATTCCATCATCAAACAAAATTGGTTAGATAAAGAATTCATTAAAGATCGCACAGAAAATTTCGCAGATTTTGCCAAACATATTCTTAAATATACACCGGAGAGTGTAGAGAAAATCTGTGGCATTCCTGCTGAAACACTTCATGAAGTTGCAAAAGTATATGCAAGCTCCAATGCATCGATAATTTTCTGGGGCATGGGCGTATCACAACATATACATGGTACCGATAATGCGCGCTGTTTAATTGCACTTTCAATGATGACAGGACAAATTGGCAAACCAGGTACAGGCTTGCACCCATTGCGTGGTCAAAACAACGTACAAGGCGCATCTGATGTAGGCTTAATACCGATGGTGTTCCCGGACTATCAAAGAGTAGATAACCCAGAAGCACATGCACGTTTTGAAAAGTTATGGAATACCGAACTGGATAACAATCCAGGTTTGACGGTTGTAGAAATTATGCATGCTATTTCTGATGGTAATTTACATGGCATGTATGTGATGGGTGAAAACCCAGCGATGTCAGATCCTAACTTGAATCATGCACGTAAAGCATTGGCAACCCTTAAACATTTAGTAGTGCAAGATATCTTCATGACAGAAACGGCGTGGTTTGCTGATGTCATCTTCCCTGCATCTGCTTTCCCAGAAAAAACCGGAACCTTTACTAATACGGATAGACGCGTACAGCTAGGTCGCCAAGCACTTATGCCACCAGGCGAAGCCAAACAAGATTTGTGGCTAATTAATGAAATGGCAAATCGAATGGGACTGGATTGGAAATATCATCATCCATCCGATGTATTTAATGAAATGCGCCAAGGTATGGACAGCATCAAAGGAATGACATGGAGTCGCTTGGAAGAACAACATTCCATCACCTACCCTTGCGAAGAAGAAAATGATCCAGGTCAAAGTGTAATATTCACCGATGACTTCCCTACTGAAAATGGTAGAGGAAAATTTGTACCAGCAGAATTTACTAATGCAGATGAACTGCCTGATTCAGAATATCCTTTTGTATTAGTTACCGGTCGCCAACTAGAACATTGGCATACCGGCTCTATGACGAGGCGTGCATCGATGTTAGATGCCATTGAGCCTGTACCGGTAGCCAGTATCAGCCCCATAGATCTCGCAAAGCTTGGAGTAAAAGAAGGTGGCAGAATTAAACTTTCATCCAGACGTGGAGAAATAGAATGTTTTGCTCGTGCAGACGATGGCGTCAGTCCAGGTCAAGTCTTTATGCCATTTTGTTATCGTGAAGCTGCAGCTAACTTACTCACTAACGAAGCACTTGATCCATTCGGCAAAATTCCAGAATTTAAGTTCTG
>CALAJL010000063.1 GCA_937922735.1 uncultured Gammaproteobacteria bacterium
TTTGAAGTCGCCGGGTTTGATGTGAATGCAGCCATTGTCCACACAGACGATGCTGAAATTTTAGGGGATGACGAAGAAGAAACTGAATTTATCTTCGGACTTCACCGTAGTTTCGACATCATGAGCTGGGGAAGTTAAGTAAACACAATTATAACCGTGTCGAGGTATTCGACACGGTTATAAAAAATTTAAATTTTAAAACGTAATGGGAGAAAAATTATGAAGCTTGTTACAGCAATTATTAAGCCTTTTAAGCTTGATGATGTACGCGAAGCTTTATCTGAAATTGGTGTAGCAGGCGTTACCGCTACAGAAGTTAAAGGATTTGGCAGGCAAAAAGGCCATACCGAGTTATATCGTGGGGCCGAGTACGTTGTTGATTTTTTACCAAAAGTAAAACTTGAAATCGCTATTGATAGTGGCCTTTTAGATTCTGTTATCGAAGCCATAAGTAAAGCTGCTAATACTGGAAAGATTGGTGATGGAAAAATATTTATTTCATCGCTTGAACAGGCAGTGCGTATCCGAACTGGAGAAACTGGTCCAGAAGCGCTCTAAGAAAATTAAAATTAATAAATTCCTAATAGGAGGGAATTGTGGAAAATAATATATTTGAATTGCAATATGCATTAGACACCTTTTATTTCTTGGTGTGTGGTGCATTAGTAATGTGGATGGCCGCAGGCTTCTCCATGTTAGAAGCGGGTTTGGTGCGTTCTAAAAACACGACTGAAATCTTAATGAAAAATATTGCCTTATATGCAGTCGCTTGCACCATGTATATGGTATGTGGTTACTACATTATGTATGACGGCGGTGTTTTCTTAAGTGGAATCGTTGCTGACGGAGTAGCCGGGGCTGATGAGCCTGCTACTTATGCACCTTCTGCAGATTTCTTCTTCCAAGTTGTATTTGTTGCAACGGCAATGTCTATTGTTTCAGGTGCGGTAGCAGAGCGCATGAAGCTTTGGGCCTTTTTAATATTTGCCGTGGTGCTAACTGGATTTATTTATCCAATGGAAGGTAGTTGGACATGGAATGGTGCTGCAGTATTTGGCATGTATACGTTAGGTGACCTTGGATTTTCTGATTTTGCAGGCTCTGGAATTGTACATATGGCAGGTGCGAGCGCAGCTTTGGCTGGCGTCATATTATTAGGCGCACGTAAAGGTAAGTATGCTAAAGATGGTAGATCGATAGCGTTGCCAGGTGCCAACTTGCCATTAGCTACATTAGGAACCTTTATTCTTTGGTTAGGTTGGTTTGGCTTTAATGGTGGTTCAGTGCTGGCTACCGCAAGTGTGGAGAGTGCAAACTCAGTTGCTGTTGTATTCATGAATACGAACGCAGCCGCTGCGGGTGGTTTGATTGCAGCATTAATTCTTGCACGTTTGATGTTTGGTAAAGCTGATTTAACCATGGCACTGAATGGAGCGTTGGCAGGTTTGGTTGCGATCACAGCAGAACCATCAACGCCTACCGCTTTACAGGCAACCATCTTTGGTGGCTTGGGTGGCATATTAGTTGTATTGAGCATTCTTGCACTCGATAAGATAAAAATTGATGATCCTGTAGGTGCCATTTCGGTTCACGGTGTAGTCGGCTTCTTGGGTCTATTGTTAGTACCATTGACGAACGATGGTTCTTCATTCTCAGGCCAACTTATTGGTGCAGTGACCATCTTTGTTTGGGTATTTGTAACCAGCTTAATTGTCTGGGGAATTCTCAAGATGGTAATGGGTATTCGCATCTCAGAAGAAGAAGAGATGGAAGGTGCAGACATTTCTGAATGTGGAATGGAAGCTTACCCAGAATTTGTGACTAAGTAGATACTCCTCCTAAGCGTGAGCCTAGAATGCTTTAATAGTTGGTGTTTCAGGTAAGCGTAATACTTTGACACAATCTTTAAGCGCCCCTACATGGGGCGCTTTTTTTATCGACATGGATGTATAGTTAATCAGCGTATTAGCAGCAAAAAATGTGACCATGGACTTTTCTATTGAACATTGTCACATTAAAATTTTCTGTTTTATAAACTGTGGAGCTGCAAAGCAAGCTTTGTGTATCGCATGATTGTAATATTGTGTTTTAAAACTTAATACTTCTGATTCCTTTTCTCGAGCAAATATCACTTCATTACTTTTACTCGCCATCGTTGCGGACCACCATCCAGTAGGATAGCTAGCAACTGGGAAATATAGTAAATCAGTCTTTTTAAACCCAGCTTGTTGCATGCAATGATGCATAGGTTGAATAATGCTATCCAAGTGTATTAATGGGGATTCGCTCTGTTGTACTAACAAACCATCGACTTTTAGAGCGCGCATACAGTCTCTGTAAAACGGTGTTGAGAATAAACCTTCTGCAGGTCCAATAGGGTCTGTGCTGTCAACGATAATTAAGTCAATCGTTTCTGATGGCGCATCTTTTACCCATTTAATTGCATCATCGAAAACTAACTTTATGCGAGGGTCATTATTTTTTTCGCAGAGCTCCGGAAAGAACGCTAATGAAAGCTCGGTTACGCGTTGATCTATTTCAACTTGAGTAATATTTTGAACGCATTGATGGTTCGTTACTTCACGTAATGTGCCGCAATCTCCACCACCTACAATAAGAATGTTTTTAGGGTCTGGGTGGGCAAATAGCGCTGGATGACTCATCATTTCATGGTATATAAAATTGTCGCGTTCAGTTAGCATAGTAAACCCATCAATTACCATTAGATTCCCAAATTTGCTGGTCGAATAAATTTCTATTTTTTGGTAAGGGGTTTGTTCCTCGTGCAATTTCTCGTTAATTTGTAGAGAAAAAGCACTTCCAGACTCTATGCATTCTTCTGTAAACCAATTACTGTTTTGCATTCATTATTCCTATGTATATTCAGAGTTCCATTTAAAGTGATACTGTAAATAATATTATAGAAAAGTCTATTTTTATGAGTAAACAAGATTGGAGCGTGGCAAAGGCTAAACAACATTATCGGATAGATAGTTGGAGTGCGAAGCATTTTGATATCAATGATAAGGGAAATTTAGTGGTGAAAGTGGCTGGTGCAGAGCTTGATTTGCATCAGTTTAGTGAGCACTTAACTGACAATGATATTAGTGTGCCTGTATTGGTACGCTTTCCTCAGATATTGCAACAATCTTTGGGAGATTTATACACTGCTTTTCTCAATGCAATTCGATCAAGTGGTTACTTAGGTGAATATATTGCTGCTTATCCTATAAAAGTAAATCAACAGGCAACAGTGGTTCAGCATTATCATGATCAGGAGCAATGGCCTATAGCGTTTGAGGTTGGTAGTAAAGCAGAGCTGGTCGCTTGCCTGGGTGTTAGCAGCAAAAAGCAGACTATAATTTGTAACGGTTATAAAGATGAAACTTATATTCGTCTTGCGTTAGTAGGTTGTTTATTAGGCCATAACGTTATAATTGTGATAGAGAGTCTTATTGAATGCCAACATGTGATTAAACATAGTTCACTGTTGGATGTGTGTCCAACGCTAGGTATGCGTATACGTTTGACTTCGATAGCAAAAGGGAACTGGCAAAATACTGGAGGGGAACACTCAAAATTTGGTTTAACCTCAAATGAAGTGTTGAGTCTGGTAAAACAGCTTCAAAAAAGTAATGTGTTGCCATGGATGAAAATGTTGCATTTCCATATGGGTTCGCAAATACCGTCTTTGCAAGATATTCAGTTGGGAATGCAAGAAGGCATGCATTATTTTTCAGAATTAGTTAAGCAAGGTTTGGAATTAACTATGCTTAATATTGGTGGGGGGTTAGCAGTTGATTATGAAGGTAGCAATTCCAAATCATATTTTTCGATGGGCTATTCGCTTGCTGACTATGCTGATGTAGTTATCGGCGCCATTAATTCTTCTTGCAAGAAATATTCTTTACATCCACCCATTGTGTTTAGTGAAAATGGACGTGCAATGACAGCTTATCATGCAGTTTTATTGACTAACGTTATTGATGTGGAGAGTCCATGTGTTGAAGATAAGTATGATGATGAAAACTTAATGAATAGCCAGTCATTAAATTTGAATTTACAAAGACTAAAAGAGAATATAAAAAATATCAATGCTAAATCGACTCACGAAAATCAATCAGTAAAAAGTACTCAGGACTACAAAGAAGTTAATAGCATCATCAAAAAAATAGAATATGAATTTTCACAAGGCAAACTTTCTCTTGTTGAAAAAGCTGAGAGTGAAAAATTAGTAAGCCTTGCCTATAAAGCATTGTTAAAAAGTAATATTGATTTTTCGAATGAGGAACGTATCCATCTTGAGGATAAGTTTGTTTCCAAGTATTTTTGTAATTTTTCCTTATTTCAGTCAACACCAGATATTTGGGGTTTGAAGCAAATTTTCCCGATTATGCCACTACATCGTTTAGATGAATTTCCAGCTATAAAAGCAAGAATTTATGATTTAACGTGTGACTCTGATGGACGTATTGATGAATATGTGGAAGCCGAGACTATCCAGCCTTATCTTTCATTACATGAATGCAGGGAGCAGCAAGATTATGTGCTAGGGATATTTTTAGTGGGCGCATATCAGGAGATTCTAGGTGACATGCATAATCTTTTTGGAGATACCAACGCAGTCAATGTCGAGATTGATGCCGATGGCTCTTATCAAATTTGTGATGTAGAGCCTGGAGATACGGTTGCAGAAATACTATCTTATTTGCATATGGATACTGGTAGAATGCGCCAGGTTTGGTTCGAAAGGCTCTCTAGCAATAACGTTTCAGAGCAAGATATTAAGCATGTGATGAGCGAGCTAGATGCTTCCATACATGTAAATAGCTATTTAAGTTAAGCACTTAAGAGGTAATAAATATGCTGGCTCAAGTCGTTTTAATCCTTGCTCTACTATTGTTACTAGTAGGGATGATCATGGTGTTGCTAGATGCATTCAAGGAAAGCTTTTTCTGGGGGTTGATGGTGTTATTGATACCACCTCTGTTTGTTCCTATCTACAGTTTTGTTAAATGGAATAAGAGTCAAGCTCGAAATGGATTTGCCATGGCCTTAGTGGGCTTGGTGATGGCAGGAGTTGGAGTATATGGTGGTGGATTGATTGGTATCCCAGGTTTAGGTGATCATAAAATGGTAAGTAATATACCCACTGCAACGCCCAAAGATGAACCTCTAGCAAATGAGGATGCTGCTGCTAAGGTCGAACTTGAAGACGAGGAAAGTTATGACCCTATGTTAAGCACGGACAAGGATCGATTTTCTCCTAGTGAAATAGAGCCGTTAGCACCAGTAGAGGATAAAACGGTAAAAGTCACTAGCAAGAGTAAGCCAAGAGCAGTTGCCATTCCTCTTGATGAGATAGCGTCTTCTATGGGTTCAGGTATTGAAATAACTCTTAATGATGGCAATAAGTACGCTGGAATATTGGTTAGAGCAACGGAAGATTCTGTTTCAATTGAGCAGCAAACTAGTGGTGGCACTATTTCTTACGAATATACCTTGGACAAAATACAATCTGCAGTAAGACTGACTAAGCCTTCAGGGTCTGTCGCTCCGCCTGTGGTTGAAGGTGGTAAACAGCCGTAACATTGTATAGCTTATTTCCTATATATATTTTTACACTACTTTCTGTATTGACTTTATGTATTAGCTAAGCTCTTATATGTTTCAACAATGTATTGGTGTTGATGATGAAATGCTTTGTCTATAAAAGTATTAAGAAGACAGACAGTTATATTTATATTACTAAAAAAGATAATTTCGAGGCCTTGCCTGAACAACTTTTGTTGATCTTTGGTAAACCGGAATTTGCTTTGGAATTTGAATTAACTGAAGATCGTAAACTTGCTTCAGTAGACGCTAAACAAGTGCTAGAAAGTTTGCATGAGCAAGGCTATTACTTGCAGATGCCACCTAAAAATAATCTTCCAATCTAACTTTATAACTTAAAAACTTATGTCAGCTCGACTTATCTTGCACATTATCTTGACCATTGTGTTGTTTGCCATTGGTTGGTGGCTATATATGAGTATAGGTCATTCTGGTGCATTAGACTCTGTCGGTGTTGCTATGTACTGGTTTGCAATACTGGTTTACGTATTTTTTAGTTGGATATTCTATTGGATAGTGCATCGACTTAGGCTGAGAGTTTGGGTCATTATGCAAATCTTGGCGATTCTGATTTCCGCAGTTTCAATAGGTGCTCTTTTGTATGTCTCTCGTGAACATCAAAAGCAAGTTGAAGAAAAAGTGATACAAGATCAAAGAGATGAAGAAGTATTGAGCTCTGATACAGATCAAGATTCTGCTTCAGCTATTGAATCAGAGGGAGTTGGAGAGATATTAAACTTGTCTGAAGGGGAAGAGTTGGATGAGTCAGCAACATCATTGCCTGAGATAGAGTAATTTAGTTGATTAGCTAAGCCTAAATAAAAATATGTTTAAGTAGAGTAATTAGTTATTGTTATAGCTATAGCTTAAACATAGATTTGCTAGCACGTCTTAACTCAGTAAGAATATCTTTTTGTAGTTGGTCAAGTTCGACCATTTTATTTTCTGCAGCGCCACTCAACCATGCAGTGGCTGTATTTTTCTTTTTAGTGAAATAATTAAGAATAAATGTCTCAGACATGAGTACAAATTTTATAGCCTTTTCGGGGTCAACTTGTATAAAAGGATTTTTGGCAATTTGTATAGCAGAGGCTTCTTGGGAGGCACAGAATTTATTTAATAAATAGAATAATGATATTCTTGCTTGACGTAATGATTTAAGCACCCTCTGTTTTGAATCTTCATTTAGGCTAGCTTCAACTATTGCATCTAGCCAAAGAATCAAGTCACTTTCAGCAATAACAACTTCACTTGCCTTGATTTCATTCACTAGATCATAAATTCTTTGTTGTACTTCCTTGGTGTCGTCTACAGTTTTTTTGCGCTTCATGGTGCGATTCCATAAAGTCTGCGTTTCTTTGAGATCCGATTGTAAATCATCAAGCTCGCGTTGTTTTAATTGAGTAGTTTCTTCACGTGTCTCAATTAGTTTGCGCTTCTGATGTATTGCTCGTGCTAATACCTTTAAACGTAAAATATAATATTCTGACAGAATTTTTCCTACGGAATTTGTTTCTTTCTTTAGCATATGTAAAGAATTAGCAAATCGCTTTTTATCCTCATTATTTGCAGGATTTGTTTTTTGTAAGATGTTTATGCTTTCATGCAAGCTTATAGTTTCACTTCGTACATCAATCAATAAATTATTGATAGCAGAAATGTGTTTTACAAAAGTATCATTACCGATTTTTTTGGTGCCTCGCTGTGCAGATTGAAGCATTTCAACGAGTAATAGTATTTTATTTTTGAATACTCTTAAGTTTGCTGAACCAGATGCAGTTTTAGCTTTGTCTAATGCGGTTACGACATGAGTCCCATAAGATTCTTGATCACGCATACGGCGTTTAAGATGGAAAGAGTTTGCAGTCATGATTAAATCATCAACGGCGCTTCTCGATCCCATAGGAATTTTTTCACTAATATCTGCTGGGATATTACTTGGTAATCTTTCTATAGGTAATTCTGCAATACGACTAGGCGGCAGCTTCTGCAACAGTTTAATGAACTGCTGAAGAGATAGTGGGCCTTTTATTTCTGTAGTTGCTTGAACGGTCATTTAATTTAGTGTCAGCCTGGATATACCATCAGCTGAAAGGTCTCTGTCAGCCATTAGTGACTGATATTGCGTGAATTTTGTGGAAAAGTTTAGGGACTAGTGCACAAAAGGTAGGAACGGGCGACGAACTCTAGTATTCCTCTGTTTAGAGGGTATATTTCTATATAAATGGCTAATGTATGGAGCTTTAGCCAGCCACAAACTCGAGCATACGGCTGGTAGAGCGATGTGCTTTTAGGCGAATTTCTTCTGCTACAAAGATCTCATTTTCACCCGTTTTTAGTCCCGACTCTAAAACAGCCTCAAGGTTGTGTAGGCCATTCATGGCCATCCAGGGGCAGTGTGCACAGCTCTTACAGGTAGCACCCTCACCTGCGGTTGGTGCTTCAATAAATATTTTCCCAGGGGCCGCTTGTCTCATTTTGTAGAAGATACGGTTATCGGTTGCAACAATGAATTCTTTATTAGGCAGTTCTTTTGCAGCTTTTATAAGAGCAGTAGTGGAGCCTACAACATCTGCAATATCGATCACTGCAGCGGGTGATTCCGGATGCACTAAAATTCCTGCATCGGGATGTTTTTCAATTAGCTCTCCTAAGCCACGAGCTTTGAATTCCTCATGCACAATGCAAGCACCTTGCCACAGTACCATCTCAGCACCAGTGACTTTTTGAATGTAATGACCAAGATGTTTATCGGGTGCCCACAAAATCTTTTTGCCTTGATCCATTAAATGTGAAACCACTTTAAGGGCAATACTTGAAGTAACTACCCAATCTGCACGCGCTTTAACTTCGGCGCTTGTATTGGCATACACCACAACTTCATGATCAGGGTATTGATCACAAAATTCATTAAACTCTTTTGCGGGACAACCTAAGTCAAGTGAGCAGGTAGCTTCTAAGGTTGGCATTAATACGCGCTTTTCAGGACTTAAAATTTTTGCGGTTTCACCCATAAAACGCACGCCTGCAACAATTAAAGTGGTTGCTGGATGATCATGACCAAATCGCGCCATCTCTAAAGAATCAGAAACTACACCACCAGTTTCTTCAGCAATCATTTGAAGGTCTTCATTGGTGTAATAGTGTGCGACTAATACTGCGTTTTCACGTTTTAATAATCGCTTGATATTCGCTATTTTTTCATCACGTTGATCGGCGTCATAAACCGGTAGATTTGATTGTATGACAGCAGTTTCAGGAATACCTTTTAACGGCACTGCGAACTCAATAGGCTTTTCTATTATATTTTCAGACATGATTTTAACGTCGCGATGAATTTTTATTATTATAGAGAATATGGGGTCATTACGTTTTAATTCAACCCCAAAATGTATAGGTTCTTAGGCTGTAAATATAACAGGGGTTAAGAAAATTAGATAATCTGATATCAATAATAGTATCGGACATATATTTTAGTGCAAACTTAGCTCGTAAAGTCTGATAATTTAAATTATGCCAGGGAGTATGTTGAAAACAGATTATATTGCGCCTGAGAAAGTGAATACACTGCCAGGTTTATTGCAGGAACGCGTTCACCGTTCCGCTAATAAGGCAGCTTATGCTTACCATGAAGCTGATAACGGGTGGGTGGATCTAACTTGGGAAAATATTGCCGTTCAGGTGGGGTTGATTCAACAAGCTATAAAACTAGAGCAGCTCAATAAGGGTGATCGTGTAGCAATCATGCTGCGAAACTGTCCCGAGTGGGTGATGTTTGATATCGCCGCCATGGCATGTGGACTAGTTACTGTTCCTCTCTATACCAATGATCGTGCTAATAATGTTGCTTATGTAATTAAAGATGCAGGAGTGAAAATTCTGCTGATTCAAAATCAACGTCAGTGGCGAGAATTATCAAAAATATCTTCTATTACAGAAACACTGCAACGTGTAATAAGTGTTGAACCACCGAAAAGTGACATAAAAATTTCGAAAATCATTGGCTTGAAGCAATGGTTAAATGAGGGTGATCAAACAGAGCAATTTACAATTATCGATTTGACTACTGATGACCTTGCAACCATTGTATATACCTCTGGAACAACAGGTAAACCAAAAGGTGTAATGTTAAGTCATAAAAATATTCTAATGAATGCTTATGCTGCGCTCCAATGCGGCGAGTTTTATCCAGAGGATGTGTTTTTATCTTTCTTGCCTCTCTCGCATACATTAGAGCGTACATCTGGATGTTTTTTGCCCATGATGGCTAATTCAAAAGTATGTTATGCGCGATCAGTCCAACAGCTTGCGGAAGATATTCAGGTAGTCCAGCCAACAGTTTTTATTTCAGTGCCACGCATTTATGAAATGATTTATGCCAAAGTGCTCGCTTCACTACAAAATGAATCTTTTTTCAAAAATATAATATTTAAGCTTGCGCAGAAAATAGGTTGGCGGCACTTTCTATATAAAACCAAAGCCAAAGGGTGGCATGTGAGCTTATTGGTTTGGCCTATGCTTGATCGATTGGTGGCTGATAAGATTAAACAAAAACTTGGCGGTAGACTTCGTTATGCGATCGCCGGCGGTGCTGCATTAAATAAATCGATTGCAAAATTTTTTATTAGTTTAGGTATCCCTGTTTATCAAGGCTATGGCATGACTGAAAGTAGTCCAGTGATCAGTGTTGGGCGACAAGAAGATAATAATCCTTTCAGTATAGGTAAACCCTTGCCCGGTGTTGAAGTTAAGATCTTGGAGAATGGCGAGTTGTGTACGAAAAGTGATTGTGTGATGCAAGGCTATTTTAATAATCAACAAGCTACCCGAGAAGTAATTGATGATGAAGGCTGGCTGCATACGGGTGATTTAGCTTCTTTAAGTGATGATGGCTATCTATATATAACGGGCCGTATCAAAGACATAATTGTGTTGGCAAGTGCTGAAAAAGTGCCTCCACAAGATATGGAAACAACAATTTGTGCAGATCCATTATTTGATCAAGCAATGATCATTGGTGAAGGTAAGCCATTTCTGTCAGCCTTATTAGTGTTAAATGAAGTTGAATGGAAAGCTTTAGCAAACAATCTGAGTTTAGATAGAAGCAATCCAGAAAGTTTGCACGATTCTGGTGCACATAAATTTATCATCAAGCATCTATCTAAGTGTCTGCATGAATTCCCGGGTTATGCTCAAGTAAGGCGGGTTAGTCTATACTTAGAGCCATGGAGTATAGAAAATGGACTACTTACTCCAACACTTAAAACTAAACGTCCACAACTTTTAAAGACTTTTGCTCAAGACATAGAGTTTATGTATGAGTCCTTAACAAATTAAATTTCAAATTCAAAATGCGTAATAAATTTAAGTCATTATTTATAATTTTTAGTTCTACTTTTTTACTATTTGCTTGTGCAAGTGTGTCTACTAATTCAACTTTTGGGCCGATACAAGAAGATAGTTTCCAGGCTATATTTTTAGAAAGCCTTGCGGAGGAGGAGCAAGATATAATTTTTTATAGTCGAGCAATTTGGTATCCAAACAAAAATGGTTTTAAGTTTTTGCCGGCAGGAAAAAAATCACGCAAAGGTGTAATAGTTTATACCAATAAAAACATCTATTTTTCTGAATGGAGTGCCAAGCAATATAAAATGTTATTTAATATCGGATATGATCAAATTAAAGAAACGCGCTTAGTCGCAAATGAATTATTTGGACGAATCGTGATCAAGAAAGATAGCTATAATAGTTTCGAGATTTTGGGAATACATGGTCCAGATCTTCCAGATAAAGCTGAAACGGAAGTTGCGTACGAAATTATTGTTAAGCAGAGTCAGTCGTAAATTTATTTTTTTGCCTGTAGAAGAATTGTGTCGATTTGACTAGATTTTAAACGCTTGCGAAGACTTTCGAGTGATTCACGGTCACTGGATGGGCCGATTTGTACACGATGCCACTTGGTTTTATTCACCTCAACCGATTGTATATTTGCTTCAACCCCGATTAACGCTAAACGAGCTTTTAAACTATCTGCTTCATTAAATTGTTGGAAAGAACCAGCTTGAAGCAAATATCCACCCTTGTAGTCATTCGACTGTGGTTTAGGGATGGGTGAAGAAGTAGTTTTTTGTTTGGGGGGTCGAGTTTCTTCCTGCGGGATAACTATTTCAAGTTCCGGTAGCAGCGTATAAAAATCAAATTTACGCTTGGTCTCAGGCTCTTTAGTGATAGCTGGTTGAGTTGGGGCAGCTACTTGCTCTACATTGCCTATATTGGATCCCGTAAACATTGCAATACCAAGACCGATTAAGATGCCAAGCGTTAACCAAATCCATGCAGGAATGATGCTAGATGATTTCGCTGTGGAGCGTCTTTTTTTACGTGCCATAAGGGTCGTTTATTTCTCTGTTGATTGCGTTTACTAGTTTCACATTTTTTCAGGTGAACTTACATCAAGTAACGTTAAGCCATTTTTGAGTACAATTTTAGTTGCATAGATTAATTTTAATCTAGCATGTCGTAATGCTAAATCATCCACTAACACCTGATTTTCTTTTTCATTATAAAAACTATGAAATGAATTGGCTACATCACGTAGATAATTGACGATAATATGAGGAGATAGTTTATCAGCTGCTGAAGAAATATTTTCTGAAAACTGACTTAATTGCTTCAAGATGTTTTTTTCGTATTCATTTGTTAGTTGCTCAGTATTAGCATCGCGAACAATCTTGTCTTGCATGCTAACCCCAGCCTGCTCAAATATTCTGCATACTCTTGCATGCGCATATTGGACATAATAAACAGGATTATCTTTTGACTGTGATGTAGCCAAGTCCAAGTCAAAATCTAAATGTTGTTCATGCTTACGCATGACATAGAAAAATCTAGCTGCATCTTTGCCCACTTGTTTGCGTAGCTCACGTAAGGTGACAAATTCACCTGAGCGAGTAGACATTGCTAGCTTTTCACCGCCTTTATATAAGTTAGCAAATTGTACTAATGGAATCTGTAAGCATTTAGGGTCTTTCCCGAGTGCCTCAGCCGCGGCTTTTATACGTGTGATATAGCCATGATGGTCTGCACCCCAAATATTAATCAGACGATCAAAACCACGCTGATATTTATTTAAGTGATAAGCGATGTCAGAAGCAAAGTATGTATGAGAACCATTAGCGCGAACTAAAACTCTATCTTTCTCATCACCAAAATCTGTGCTGCGAAACCATACAGCATCATCTTTAATATAACTATGACCATTATCTTTTAATGTTTGTAATGCGGTTTGTATGCTGTTATCAGTGACTAAAGACTTTTCTGAAAACCAATTATCATAATGAACGCCAAATAATTCCAAGTCGTCTTTAATATCAGAGGTGATGGTGTCTAATGCACATCTTGAAAATACAGCGTAACCACTTTCTTGTAACAACGCTTTAGCTTTCAATATAATTGAATCAATATAGATTTCTTTATCACCACCTTGAGGTTCGTCAGCAGGTAAATCTGACATCCAATCAATAGTGTTATATAGAAACTTGTCGCCATGCTCACGGTGCACGCTAGCTGCAATGTCCCAAATATAGTCGCCTTGATACGCATTACTTGGGAATGTAAATTTCTCGTCGCATAATTCTAAGTAACGCAGCCAAACCGATGTAGTTAATATGTCGATTTGCCGACCCGCATCATTTACATAATATTCTCGCTGAACTTCGTAACCTACAGCTGCTAATAAATTGCCAATAGTGGCGCCATATGCAGCTCCTCTGCCATGGCCAACATGTAATGGCCCGGTTGGATTTGCAGAAACAAATTCAATTTGCACTTTTTTGCCAGCATGTGTCTTAGAGAGACCATATTGGTCTTGTTGATCCATGATGGTATCGAGTACTGCACCATGTAAATTTTCATTTATATAAAAGTTTAGGAATCCAGGCCCAGCTATTTCGACTTTTGCAACGATTGGGTCGACAGGTATGTTTTCAAGTAATATTTCTGCTAGTTTTCTAGGCGACATTTTTGCTTGCTTGGCTAATTGCAACGCAACATTGCAGGCAAAGTCACCATGAGTCTTATCTTTGCTATGTGTAACTTGCACATCGACCGTGAGGTCTTCGGGAATACCTCCTGAGGCCTGAAGGTTTGAAATTGCGTTGCTGATCAGATTAACTATTTGTACTTGCATGTTGATTGGTTTGGGCCCGTAAAGGCGTTGAATTGTACTGAATTTCTAGAGATTTGCGTTATATATGATGGGTAAATATTCTGAGTTTACTTAATTAACAGTATACGCATTTATCTTCCAAATTTTTCTTCACTTTATTTCACTAGTTCATTTCCAAGGGGTCTACTTCTATATCCCATCGGACGCGTTTGGCAAGAGGAAGAGCCGTTATCGCTACCGTCCATTCAGATAAATTTTGCTGAATAGACTTTCTATGTTTAGCAAAAATGATTAATTGGCTTTGATACATTCCAGCTTTACGTTCCATTAGAGCAGGAATTGGCCCATATATTGTGATTCCCTGTAGGGTATTTTTTGTCAGTATAGATTTTACGTTTTGTAAAAAACTTTGAGTTAATCCCATATTATTGGCTCGTGCTCGTATCAGTAGCATAAATGTATAAGGTGGAAATGCACATTCTTCACGGATTTTTAAAGCTTCTTTGCTAAATGCGCTATACCCCTTTGCTAACAATAGGTTTAACAGAGGATGTTCAGGCAAATAAGTTTGTAGCAAGACTTTGCCTTTTTTTGTGCTACGACCCGCACGTCCAGAAACTTGTATGAGTAATTGTGCAAGACGTTCTGTAGCACGAAAGTCCGTGCTGAATAAACCATGATCTACATTTAATATTCCAACCAATGTCACATTCGGAAAATCATGCCCTTTGGATAACATTTGGGTACCTATGATAATTTGGTATTTGCCGGCATGTATTTCTTGTAATTTTTCCTCTAAGGCATCTTTTTTGCGTGTGCTGTCACGATCAATACGAGTGATTTCAATGCCGGTAAAAATTTCTTTTAATTTTGTCTCAATTCTTTGTGTACCTTCACCTAGCCATAAAAACTTATCTGAGTTGCAGGTAGGGCAAGCTGCAGGGACTTTTTCTTCTTTCAGACAATGATGACACTTTAAAATATTTCTATTTTTATAAAATGTCATACGTGCATCACAACGCGAGCATTCTGCAATCCATGCACATTCTTGACAAAGTATGGTGGGTGCATAACCGCGTCGATTTAGAAAGAGAAGGATTTGATTTTTTTTCTCTAATTCAGTCTGCATCGCTTGAATGAGTTCATTAGATAAACCATCTGAAGATGCTTTAGAACGCATATCTACTAGCTTGACATCAGGAATGCTTGAATCTTTAGCGCGTTTAGAAAGCATCAATCTTTGGTAACGTTGGTTATTAACGTTGTGTTGAGTTTCAAAAGAGGGTGTTGCAGTACCAAGTAAAATAGGGATCTTTAACTGGTTAGCGCGATAAACAGCGATATCGCGTGCATTATAAAGAAACCCTTCATGCTGCTTGAAAGATAAATCATGTTCTTCGTCAATGACAATTAAACCCAGATTAGGGAAAGGTAAAAAAATCGCTGAACGTGTGCCGACGATAATATTTGCTTGTTTGGTCTTAGTGGCTAGCCAAGTTTGTGCGCGTTGGCTATCATTGAGTCCTGAATGCATTAAGTGCACTTTTTCGGCTAAGCGTGTCTCAATTCTTTGTAATAGCTGAGGTGTAAGACCAATTTCTGGCACTAGAAAAAGTACTTGTTTGCCATTTTTTAGGACATCTTTAGCTAAAGCCAAATACACTTCGGTTTTCCCACTACCGGTTATGCCATCTAATAAACAGCAATTAAAGTGATCTAGTTTAGTGCTTAACGTTAAATAAGCTTGTTGCTGCTCTGTGTTTAGTTGTAGTTCATCTGTCGTTATGTTTGATGTGATAATTTTAGTCGCATGTTCTTGATGTATCTTTTCAACAAAGTTTTTATTTAATAGTGCATTCATGGCGCTATGCCAACCTGGAATAATTTCACTTAGTTCATCGGCATTAAGCCCTTGAGGTTGTGTGCGTAATAGTTCGGCGATTATGCGTTGTTTAGGTGCGCGACTTAATTCTTTATCTAAATTTTGATCTGAACATAATTTGTATAGCGTGTTAGTTGCCGGAGTAATTAATTTACCCTTACGCAATACAGCGGGGAGTGCGGTAAATAATACTTCACCGATAGGTTGTTGATAGTAATCTGCAGCCCAGAATAGTAATGACAACAAATTTGTATCGAATATAGGTTCGTCATCGAGTGATTCTGAGATGTGTTTAAGTTTTTTAACAGGTAAAGAACTTGTTGTCGCTTTATCAACGATGAGTCCAATGAGCTTGCGAGCCCCAAATTGCACACGCACGCGGGTGCCAATTTTGTAATGTTGAATACCCACATCTTTCTCAGGTAAGTACTCAAACCTTTGGTATAGCGGGATAGGTAACGCAACAATGAGAACAGAGGGTGAATTCATTTTGTTGTGGATAACTCTGTTAATAAAGTAGTTATGTGAGCCAAAATCTATAAGCTAGGATAATTTTTGAGGTGCATTATGGTGTACTTGATATTCATTAAAGCACTGATATATATCGTTATTATTTTGATTGAAGATAAATCGGTTACAATTCAGACTAAATTTTTCAAATTACGAGCTAATGTGAATAAACTACATTAACATTATGAACTATATGCTGTTTTTTAAGGTTGTAGTGTCAACCAAATAGGTGTTTATCCGTTGTTTATCTTGTAAGGGCATTCTATGCCGTGAAGTGTGGATCTTCCACAAGGATAGCCAGCTTATTGGCATGGCAGATGATATTTGCCTATATAGTATTGATTTAACTAAGCTGCTGAATAAATGAGGATAGTTTGAATTCGTCACAGTCACAGCAGCTCGAAGCATTTTTAATGAAGACGGAGTGTCGTGCATTTCGTATGGCACAGCTGTCGACTCGAAATCGCGAGGATGCATTAGATATAGTGCAGGATGCCATGATGCAGTTAACGAGCAAGTATGCCAATAAACCTGCCGTTGAGTGGGCGCCACTGTTTTATCGCATACTAAATAATCGCATAATGGATTTTCATCGCAGAAACACCACACAAAGCCGATGGCGAGTTTGGTTTAATAAAGTGGATGATGAAGACGATCATTATGATCCGGTGCAACATGCACCTAGCAATGATCTAGGACCAGGTGCAGTAGCAGATTTAGAAGATTCGGTTGAACGCGTCGATCATTTCGTACAACAGTTATCGCCGCGACAGAGACAAGCCTTTTTATTACGTGCTTGGGAAGGTATGGATGTAGCGGAAACGGCTAAAATTATGAAATGTTCGCAAGGAAGTGTAAAAACGCATTATTCAAGAGCGATACATTTTTTACGTGAACAATTACAGGAAAGCTTATGAATATAGATAACCAAAAAGTGGATGACGAAAACGTAGTTTCTAAAGTACTCGAGGCTTTAGATGATTCTG
>CALAJL010000064.1 GCA_937922735.1 uncultured Gammaproteobacteria bacterium
CGTATATGGCTACCTGCAATACCTGCATAGACGGAATGAATTTGGCAACCTGCCATCAACTCAGCCTCTTCAACACAACGTTGTATAGACTGCACCGTGGATTCTATATTAACGACTACCCCCTTCTTAAGACCTCGAGAAGGGTGAGAACCGATACCAATAATCTCTAGCTGATTCTCTTCGTTCACTTCACCTACAATTGCAGTAATTTTAGAAGTGCCAATATCCAATCCAACGATCATACTTTTATCGACTTTACGACTCATAAGTTGGGTTCCATTCCTAAATGCTGGGCTAAATTTTGCGCGAACTGAGGACTTTTCCATTCAACGGCTAAGCCATTGGTATAACGTAGGTCTACTTTTTTAACTTCGTTTAAATTTTTTGCCAAGTACTGATCATGAGCAGTTATAAAACGCTTAATTTTCTCTGACACGTCCCCATCACCAACTGAAATAACCAAACCATCTTTAAGCACTAATACAATAGATTGTCGTTCATCCTCAAACATGCCGCGCAGTTGCAACCCCAGCGGTTTCAGTTGTTGCATGCTATTTTCAAAAGTTCGCGCTAATTCCTTGGCTCTAGGCTCTTCACCATAGAGCATGGGTAAAGATCGGAAAGGCTCAACATTATTTGGAAAAAACAAATCGCCATATGTATTCATAAGCCCTGCATCACCCCAACGGGCGATAGGACTATGTTGTAAAATATTTACGCTCAATGTGTCTGGCCAAAATCTCTGGACAGTTGCTTGGCGCACCCATGTTAAATTCTCTAGCTCTTTTTCAAGATGCTCCATTTTTACATGCAAAAAACCACTTGCAGTATGCGCATGAATAATATCTTTTAACGCATCATGATCCACTGCATCAGTACGACCAGTTATATTAACATTTTCAATCACAGGCCATACTGAAACTGCGAACTGATTATTCCTAACATAGGCAGAAAAGTACACCACGATTGTTAATAACATAATCACAACAATAACATCCCAAGCATCACGTTTAGTAAACGACTGCACTGAGACTTTCTTATGTCTTGTTGCACTTTTTCTTTTACTACGTTTCTTATTCACGGAACGATTTTTCTTTAAAGTTTTCATACTGCGTTACGTATCTCAGAGATTTTGCTGGATGTTGCTGTAGAAAAAGTTTCAGAATCTTCTTTAAAAGATGTCGCTAAAATTTTAATTACTAACTCATTAAAGCTAATACCACTTTCCTTAGCTGCCATTGGAACCAGGCTATGATCTGTCATTCCAGGCACAGTATTCACTTCTAAAAACCATGGCTTGCTATTTTTATCTAGCATCACATCCACACGCCCCCAACCCGTAGCCTCTGTTGCATTAAATGCTTCAATCGCGAGCGCTTGAATTTTCTTTTCTAGAACCTCTGGCAAACCACATGGGCAGTGATATTGAGTATCGTTAGACTGGTACTTAGCTTCATAGTCATAAAATGTATGCGGCGTCTCCAGTCTAATCACAGGCAATGCAACACCATTAAGTATGCCCACGGTATACTCGCCACCCTGTATCCATTGCTCAGCAATGACCGTTTCTTCAAATTGATGCGCGCTCGCCCAAGCAGCAGCAATTTCTGACTTATTACTCACTTTTGTCATACCAATACTTGAACCCTGTGAAACAGGCTTAAAGATCATCGGCAAACCAAGATCAGTCACCAACTCATCCTCATCTATGTTTGCATCTAGAATACGAAATTTCGGTGTTGGAATTCCTGACCCACTCCAAATCTGTTTGGTCATCAATTTATTCATGCAAATACTTGAAGCCATCACGCCACTTCCGGTAAAGGGCATACCCATCACCTCTAAACCGCCTTGAATACAACCATCCTCACCAAGCGGTCCATGAAGCGCAATAAAGGCACAGTTATAAGCCCCCTTTTTTAGCTTACTGAACACATCATCGGATACATCTATCGCTTCTGCATTTACACCAGATGTTTTTAAAGCATCTAGAATGGCGGCACCACTTTTTAGAGATATCTCACGCTCTGCTGATGACCCTCCCATCAAAACAGCTACCTTGCCAAATCGTTGCATATTCTTATCGCTAGACATTATCCAGTCTCACCAATAATTTTTACTTCCGGAAACAATAAAAAACCACTTTTACTTTCCACGGTTTTACGCACATCCATAATTAAAGACTCAATATCTTCCGCAGTAGCATCACCAATATTGATAATAAAATTTGCATGCTTGGTTGATACTTGTGCACCACCAATGGTCTTACCTTTAAGACCACATGATTCAATCAAACGTGCAGCATAATCATTCTCAGGATTCCTAAACACAGAGCCACAACTTTTATTACCTACCGGCTGACTAGCGTTTCGCTGATCTAATAATTCACGAATTCTCTTCTTTGCTTGCTGACCATCACCTGATTCAAAGTTAAAAGTAGCTGCAACAAACCATTCTTCATTACTACTTTTTACTGATCGATATCCAATTTCAAATTCATTTGGTTTTCTTACATGCATATCACCATGTCGATCTATCGTCTCCACCTCAGAAACAAAATTCCAAGTTTCACTACCATATGCACCGGAATTCATTGCTAACGCACCACCCACTGTGCCCGGTATACCTGCAAGAAATTCTGCACCTACCAAATCATTATCTGCACTAAAGCGTGCTAATTTTGCACATGGCACACCTAACTCTGCACGAATCAAAGTGCTTTCGATTTTTTCAATTTTATTAATACAACCCTGCAAAGCAATTACGACTCCACGAATACCACCGTCTCGCACTAGCACATTCGTCCCTCTACCTAGCCAAGTTACTGGTACTGAAGCATCCAATGTCTGCATATAGTGTTGCAAATCTGTTAAATCTTGCGGCTGAAAAAGAGTTTCTGCCATACCTCCAACTTTCCAACTTGTAAATCGTGCAAGAGAAACATTTGACGCTAACTTGCCACGAAATTTATTTTCATTTGATTGATTCGCCATAACTGCATTCATCATTGAAGCACCGCAAACGATTCATATAATGCAGGTGCGATTGCACCTACACTACCAGCACCTAACGTTAACAAGATATCGTTATCGTTGATGACATGCTCAAGTGTTACTTGAATTTCAGATAGATCTTTAACTAATATTGGATCTAGCTTGCCGCGAGCACGCAATGCACGGCACAAAGCCGCACTATCCGCCCCCACAATTGGCTCCTCATTAGCTGCATATACCTCGCACAACATCACAGCATCGGTCTCATTTAATACTCGAACAAAATCATCAAACAAATCTCTTGTTCTTGAATAACGATGTGGTTGAAAAAGCACAACCAATCTTTGCTCAGGATAAGCATCACGCGCCGCTTGAATCGTTGCCGCTAACTCTGTCGGATGATGACCATAATCATCAACCAACTGAATACTTTTGCCATCAATGCTGATATTCGGATAGGTTTGAAACCTTCTAGCAATACCTTGAAAGTTTACAAAGGCTTCTTGGATATATTTTTCATTAACATCTAACTGTAGCGCCACAATCGCTGCAGCCACAGCATTTAGCACATTGTGAATTCCTGGTAGATTTAATACAAAGTACAATGGCTTTTCATTTCCAGGACGTTTTAGCTCAAATTTAGCTTGCGTACCATCCATTACAACATTAGTAATTTGATAATCTGCATCTTCTTCAAAGCCATAAGTCAAATACGGACGATAAATTTTAGATAGCAATGACTTAATCGTCTCATCTTCAACACATAAAACTGTCATGCCATAAAAAGGCAAATGATGTATAAATTCTAAAAATGCATCTTGCAGATTATTAAAATCACCATCATATGCAGACAAGTGATCTGAATCGATATTAGTCACTACTGACATGATCGGCTGCAAATGCAAAAAGGATGCATCACTTTCATCTGCTTCAGCCACCAGATACTGACCTGCACCCAACTTTGAATGACTTGCAAAGCTATTTACTCGCCCACCCACGATAAAGGTAGGATCCATCTTGGCCGTTGCCAAGATCGATGCAACTAAACTTGTTGTTGTAGTTTTGCCATGCGTACCCGCAATAGCTATGCCATAACGAAACCGCATCAATTCTGCCAACATCTCTGCACGAGGCACAATTGGAATGCGCTGTTCGCGTGCAGCCAATACTTCTGGATTATCTTCTTTTACGGCACTGGACATTACAACAACATTAGCACCATCGATATTACTGGCTGCATGTTGAGCATATACTGTGGCACCAAGCTCTTTTAGTTTACGAGTCATGATATTTTGCTGCACATCAGAACCACTAACTTTATACCCAAGGTTGACCATAACTTCTGCTATTCCACCCATACCCGAGCCACCGATACCAATAAAGTGCACTTGCTTAATTCTTCGTGTAGCAAATTGTCCAATGTTAAAAGTCATTTAAAAACCCTTAACCATATTGATATTTTTATCACCATTACCCAAACAGGCATGCACACATATGTCAGCAACATCTTTAGCAGCCTGGGGCTTCGCCAAAGCGCTCGCCGCCTTAGCAAAAGATTTTAATGTGGTTCGACTGCTAAGCAGGTCTTTTAAAGTGGTCGCGAGTACTTTTACTGTTAATTCTTTTTCAGGAATCATCAATGCTGCTTTGGCTTGTACTAATGCTTCAGCATTAGCAGTCTGATGGTCATCCACGGCATATGGGTAAGGTATGAAAATTGCACCTACGCCTGCAATAGATAATTCAGCCACAGTGATTGCACCAGCACGACATATCACTAAATCAGCCCAGGCATAAGCTTCTTGCATGTCTTCAATAAATTCATCCACACGACAAGAAACATTTTGGGATTCATAATTCTCAACTGTAAATTGATGTTTGTTTTGACCTGTCTGATGCCAGACCTCGGGCTTCAGTTCTTCTGGAAGATCAGCAAACACTTCTGCAATGGCTACTGGCACTGTTTTATTTAAAGCGTGCGCCCCCAAGCTTCCTCCAAATACCAAAACTCGCAAGGCCCTATCGCTAGGTTCCGCAACTTTAAATTCTCGTTGTATTAGTGATATCTCTGCTCTAACGGGATTACCTAATACTTCAACATTCTTGCGTGCTAACGTGCTTGGAAACCCTGTAAGAATGCGTTTAGCAAATGGCGCAAGCAACCTATTCGTTAATCCCGCGATTGCATTTTGCTCATGAATAATTAATGGTTTACGAAGTAATGCTGCGATTAATCCACCGGGACCTGCTACAAACCCACCCATACCCAGCACCGCACATGGACGATACTTAATTAATAGCCAGGTAACTTGCAAACTAGCCAATGCTAATTTGAATGGCGCCAGCAAATATGTGGCAAAACCTTTACCACGCAATCCATTTACCGCTATCCATTCAATTTTATAACCCGCATCCGGCACCACTTTAGCTTCGATACCACGCTTGGTGCCCACCCAAATTACTGGAACGGATTGTTCTTCTAATTGCTTAGCCACGGCAAGCGCAGGAAACACATGGCCTCCAGTACCGCCAGCTAAAATCATCACAGGTGAACATTGCGTAGTCATATTTTTATGCGAGACCATCCCTACAATCATCTGCGGGATGTTTTTGCATGGCCCTCCATATATACACGCGTAATCAAACCAATTGCCATACACACCACTAACAGACTGCTTCCACCAGCGCTTATAAAAGGAAGCGTCAGCCCTTTTGTTGGCAACACACCAGTGTTTACACCAATATTTATAAATACTTGTAACCCCAACCATATGCCAATGCCATAGGCAATTTGTGCACCAAACTTCATACCTTTGCTTTCAACCATTTTACCAATCACAAAGCATCGATAGATTAAAAGCACAAATAGAGCTAAAACGGCCGACACCCCAAATAAACCCAGTTCTTCAGCAATTACAGCAAATACAAAATCGGTATGGGCTTCCGGTAAATAAAATAGTTTTTGCACACTCGCGCCCAGCCCTAAACCAGACCATCCACCACTTCCAATGGCAATTAAAGATTGTGTAAGTTGAAAACCAGAGCCAAATGGATCGGACCATGGGTTTAAGAATGCTGTAAAACGCTCAACTCGATAAGGAGAAGAAATCGCTACAAACCCCATCGAAATACCTGAAGCTAACAACAAAAGTCCAAACTTCCAAAATTTAACACCCGCCAGATATAACATTCCTAATGCTGTGATCAACAACACCATAGCTGCACCAAAATCTGGCTGGAGCAATAAAAACGTAAACAAAACCACTAACACCAGCATAGGTTTAACAAACCCAATAAATGACTCACGAATTTGTTTGCCCTGTCTTACAACATAGCCCGCAAGATAAACAATCAATAATAATTTTACGACTTCCGAAACTTGCAAACCAAATGGACCTAAGGCTAACCAACGTGTACTTCCATTCACCGTTCTACCTAATCCTGGGATAAGCACAAGCATTAACAACACCACCATAAATAATAATATTGCCATGCCAGAATTTTCCCAATGGGTAAGACGGACTTTAGTCAACACAAACCCGGCCGAGATACCCATCAATGCAAATATAAATTGGCGCTTAAAATAATATAGAGGATCTCCTGTATGTCGATCTGCAATTTCAACTGAAGATGATGCAACCATTATCAAACCAATTCCAAGCAACATCACCACTGCAAACATAAGCTTGGCATCACAATATTTTGCTAACTCAATATCAGAGTGAGAAATTTTTTTATGAGTCACGCGCTTTGCTGAAGTCATAATACTATTCCTTTCACGCATTTCTCAAAATCACAACCACGCTCAATATAATTCTCATACATATCAAAACTTGCACATGCTGGAGACAATAAAACTTGATCACCTGTAACAGCGATCTTATGTGCAACTTCTACCGCTTCATTCATTGAGCTAACAATTTCTATATGTAAATCATTAGATAAAGCATCTTCAAGTCCTTGCTTTAAGACACTTGCATCTTGCCCAAATAAAATCACATGCTTAGCATGTTTAGTAACTGCCTCCTTCAAGTGAATTAAATCACCACCTTTAAATATTCCGCCCGCAATTAAGATAATATTTTTCTCTAAACTTCGTAGCGAACTTATTGTCGCTCCAATATTCGTACCTTTTGAATCATCAAACCACGACACACCATTTTTATCTGCCACCAGTGCTAAACGATGTGGCAAGCCATTAAAACTTTTCAGCTTTTTCAACATACTTTGCATTGGCAGCTTCAAAGCGTACCCTAAAGCTAAAGCAGCAAGAGAATTTAAGATTCCAGATTCACCCGACAGAGCTAACTCATCTACAGGCAACAAACACTGATCACCAAAAGCAATACTTAGATCGCCATTATCTGCAATAACCCCAAACTCTCCTTCTTTAGGACGAGTTAAACCAAAAGAGATTACTTCACCAGAATATTTCATCCGCGAGACATATTCGTCATCACGATTAACAATACTGAACTTAGCTTTAGAATAAATGTGCTCTTTCACTCCAGCATAATTCGCCACATCACCATGACGATCCAAGTGATCGGGGGAAACGTTAAGCACTACGCTGGCTTCTGGCTGCAAAGACGTAATAGATTCAAGCTGAAAACTTGATAATTCCAAAACAAAAAGCTCGGCATCATGATGGCTGAGAAGATCTAAGGCTGGTGGACTTAAGTTACCGCCTGCATATGAACATACACCTGAAGCTTTTGCCATCTCATTAAACAAACTGGTTACCGTGCTTTTCCCATTAGAACCGGTAATTGCCACAATCGGTTTTTTTGTGCTGCGTGAAAATAACTCAATATCCCCTATGCACTCACAACTATTCTCAACAATCACATCCTTGATAGTGTCTTGATGAATATCAACTCCTGGACTAACGATTATTTGTGCAACATGAGCAAGTTCACTTTCTGCTAATGTCTTCAGCCGGACGCTAACTTTAGGAAAATCACGCTTGAAGGCAGAAAGCAAAGGCGGATGAGTCCGTGTATCAAACATTGAAAAAGCAATATTCTGTTTAGTCAAATAGCGCGCCACAGAAAAACCTGTCTCTCCCAGACCAATCACAATTGTTTCACCAACATTGTCTATTTCATTATTTTGCAACGCTAAACTCATTCCAAATATAAAACTTCTATCTAAGCTTCAAGGTTGCTAAACCAACTAATACTAAAATCACTGTAATAATCCAAAAACGAACAATCACCCTTGGTTCTGGCCAACCTTTTAACTCAAAATGGTGATGCAATGGTGCCATTTGAAAAATTCGTTTACCTGTTAACTTAAAAGAGATGACTTGCATCATCACCGACACTGTCTCCAGTACAAACACACCCCCCATGATGACCAAAACGATTTCTTGCTTAACAAGCACCGCCAAAACACCCATTGCCGCACCCAGCGCAAGCGCACCCACATCACCCATAAACACCTGTGCCGGATAGGCGTTAAACCAAAGAAACCCTAAACCAGCACCCACAGTAGCGCCGCAAAATACCACCAGCTCACCCGTTAAAGGCAAATGCGGAATTGATAAGTAATTAGAGAAATTAATATTGCCACTCACATAAGCAAACACACCCAAAGCACCCACCACCATCACTACTGGCATTATTGCCAGTCCATCCAAGCCATCAGTGAAATTTACGGCGTTACTAGAACCTACAATGACCAAATAGGTAAGCAACACAAACCATGCTCCCAAAGGAATTACGACATTTTTAAAGAAAGGAACATATAAGTTAGTTTCTTCTGGTAAATTAGTAGTGTAAAAAATAACTAATGCCATTCCCAAACCAATCACAGACTGCCAAAAATATTTGCCTTTGGCAGAAAGACCTTTACTAGATCGACTTAGTAATTTTTTAACATCATCTACCGCACCAACCAAACCAAATAAAAAAGTAGTAATCAGCACAAACCAAACATAGCGATTAGATAAATCACTCCACAATAGTGCGCTCACTAAAATAGATAATAATAAAAATGCACCGCCCATTGTCGGTGTGCCTGCTTTTGCTAAATGTGTTTGTGGTCCATCGGTCCTTACATTTTGATTCACGCTATAACTCGTCAACTTGCGAATCATGATTGGACCCGTGACAAAACATATTGTTAATGCAGTTAACACACCCAAGATAGAACGCAAAGTAAGATACTGAAACACATTAAAACCAGAATGAAATTGCTCTAAATACTCAAACAGACTAAGCAACATAGTTACTACACTCCATGTCTTGGCCATTAGATTGACCATTAGCCTTACCACTAATTTGATTATCAGTATCCACTTTATTAGTGCGAATGCCTTCTACAACTTTTTCAAGCTGCATTGCACGTGAACCTTTAACCAAAACACACACTCCAGTGGATAATTCATTTTGTAATTTTTCGATTAGTTGCGAATGACTAGTAAAATGAGTAGCGCCAGCCCCAAACTCTTTAACGCTATGCTTAGTTAACTCTCCACATGCGAATAATCGACTGACACCAAATTGTTTAGCAATCTCAGCTGCTTTCTTATGCATGAATACACTTTCATCACCCAGCTCACCCATATCGCCCAAAACCAACCAATGTTCACCTGGCTCTTTTGATTGAACATCTAAAGCTGCAGCCAATGAAGCTGGATTAGCGTTATAGCTGTCATCTAGCACATTAGCACCTGCTATGCCTCGTACTCTTGCCAATCGTCCTGGAACAGCTGGTGTTTGCTCGATACCAGCTTTGATATCTTCAAGCTCTAGTCCTAGCGCTAACCCCACCGCTGTTGCAGCCAACGTATTGAGCAATGCATGCATACCTGTTACTTGCGGCTGTACTCGTATTTCACCTACCGGTGTAATAATCTCAACTTGATCGATAGAGATTTGCTTTCCAACAACATCAGCCTCTTTCTCTATACCAAAACTAATTTGCATATGATCGCCAATCTTTTGCCTTAGCTTTTCTCTAAAGTGCTCGTCCGCGTTAACCACTGCGACACCATTTTCACTTAGATTTTGATATAACTCAGATTTTGCAGATGCGACTCCCTCTAATGAACCAAACCCCTCTAGATGTGCTGGCCCAATATTGGTGATCACACCAATATTGGGTTCAGCTATTTTCGCTAGCGTTGCAATCTCACCCGCATGATTTGCGCCCATCTCTATCACTGCATAACGATGATTTTCGTTTAACTTACTAAGTGTTAAAGGTACGCCTATATGGTTATTTAAATTCCCGACAGTAGCGAGAACCCTCTCATGGGGAGAAGCTAAAGAGGATGAAAGACTTGCTGTTAGTATTTGCTTAATTAACTCTTTAACCGAAGTTTTACCGTTTGATCCCGTTACCCCAATAACGGGCAAACTAAATCTTCTCCGCCATGCCGTCGCCAACTGTTGCAGAGCCAGGTAAGTGTCTTTAACCACAACCTGTGGAAGCGTTACATTAACTTTTCTTTGTACCAATCCCGCTCCTGCTTGACTTGCATCACCCGCATCAATAACTTCGTGCGCATCAAACGAATCACCCATTAAAGCCACAAACAAATTACCTGCATGCATCGATCTCGTGTCTGTCGATAAGCCATCAACCACAACCTCATTACCATGTATTTGGCCATTAGTAATTTCTGCAATTTCAGCTAAAGATAATTTCATTTGAAAATTTACCGCAGCATCTCGCTAGCAATTTCCCTATCATCAAAAGGCAAGTGCTCATGCTTGATAATTTGTACTGCTTCATGACCTTTGCCGGCAATTAATACCATATCTTCGTGACCAGCATTTTTGATCGCATATTCAATCGCCAGCTTGCGATCATGAAGCAATGTATATCTTGACGAAGAGAAGCCAGAGGTTATTTCAGTAGTGATAGCCTCAGGATCTTCATTACGAGGGTTATCGTCAGTTACTATTGCCACATCAGCATTCTGCTCAACAGCTTCAGCCATCAACTTTCGTTTCCCTTGATCACGATCACCACCACAACCAAAAACACACCAAAGCTTACCGCTACAATGCTCTCGCAAAACTCTTAGTACATTAATTAATGCTTGTGGTGTATGAGCATAATCAACTACTACCGTAGGTGAGTAAGTATTATTTAAATCACTCTCATTAATAACAAACTCCATACGACCAGGAACTGTATTCACATCAGAGATAGCATTCACTGCAACATCGAAACGAACATCGCTCACCAACAAAGAACCCACCACAGCAAGCAGATTGCTAATATTAAATTTTCCAAACAATTTTGTTTTTACTTTAGCCTCACCCCAACTTGACTCAATATTAAAACTCGTTTCCCCGCCAACATATGTAATATTTTTAGCATTTACATATGAATCAGATCTCATTTTATTTTTTACATCTGATTGAATCGAATATGTGACTACATTTAATGAATTAGAAAACTCATCCACCAAACGCATACCAGCTTCATCGTCAATATTAATGATTGCATTTTTTAAATTAGAAAATTGAAACAGCGATTTCTTTGCATTGAAGTAGTCGTCATTAGATTTGTGATAATCCATATGATCACGGCCCAAATTAGTAAATATTGCAGTATCTACCTCAACACCTTGCAACCGACTTTGACTTAGCCCATGAGAGGATGCCTCTAGCACCACGTTTCTCACTCCATCAACATTAAATCCATACAATAAATCATGCATGTGCACTGTATCGGGCGTGGTATGACTCGCATGATCGAACTTTGGATAGATGCCATACCCTAATGTACCCACCACACCGCATGGGACATTAAGCCGATTAAAAGTTTGCGCGATAAATTGACTTACCGATGTTTTGCCATCCGTACCAGTAACTGCGATGACATTCATTTGTGCAGATGGATTATTGTAAAAACGTTTACAAATTAAACCTAACTTACTTTGCAGACCTTCTATTTCAATACAGGGAATACTATCTGGGAGCATCGCTTCTTTAACACCTTTGCTAGATTCCCAAGCCAGCGCTACGGCACCATTCGCTATTGCATGTTGACTATATTCAACCCCATGTTGCTGCAAACCTTGCAAGGCAAAAAATAAATCTCCTTGGCTTGCAAAACGACTATCTATACTCAAGCCCGTTATTGATGTTTTTGAATAATTACTTTGCACGTTTGCCCAGTCTTCTAGCAGCTTATCCAATGGCCATTTAAGTGAATCATGCTCTTGCACGCATTAACCCGCATAATCTGGTGAAACAACTGTGTTAGCCTGTAACGGTAGTTTATCTGGTGAAATATTTAGTATTCGTAGTGCTCCGCCCATAATCTTAGAAAATATAGGTGCTGCCACTTCTCCACCAAAATATTCACCTCTACTTGGCTGATTAACCATTACCACTAATACCAACTTAGGATCACTTGCGGGCGCCATGCCGGCAAATACAGAAATATATTTATCTTCTTCATAGCCACCCTTAGAAGATTTATGCACGGTCCCAGTCTTACCCGCTACGCTATAACCTGGAATTGCAGCGCGCGATCCAGTCCCCTCAATTGACACCGCTGCCGTTAACATCGTGACTACTTTATCAATAGTATGTGGCGAAAAGATGGCAGGAATTTTTTGTTTTTTAATGTCTTGGTCTGACATACGCAGCATGGAAATAGGAAGTAATTTTCCACCCGAAGCCAATACAGCATAAGCACGCGCTAATTGCAGACTCGTCATAGACATTCCATAACCATATGACAACGTGGCATGCTCAACTTTGTGCCAATCATGAAAGCTTTTTAAATAACCTGCCACTTCTCCTGGGAATCCAGATTCAGTTGAGTGACTAATCCCAATAGAACTAAACGTTGACCATAATTCTTGCGCTGGAATGGTTTGTGCAATTTTTGTTGCGCCAACATTACTAGATTTATGAATGATTTCACTGACGGTAAGCGAACCATAATTTTTATGGTCTCGAATTGTAAATTCACCAATCTTGTACGTACCTGGTGAAGTGTCAATGACGGTGTTTTGTGAATAACGTTGAGACTCTAACGCGGAAGCAATTGTAAAAGGCTTAATGGTTGAGCCAGGCTCAAATACATCGGTAACGGAACGATTACGATATGAATCTTGACTATAGCCTTCACGATTATTTGGATTATATGAAGGTGCATTCACCATCGCTAACACTTCACCCGTTTGCGCATCCAACAAAACAGCCGAAGCTGATTTTGCATTATGTTTTGATAACTTTGCCTTCAATTCACGGTAAGCAATATACTGAATTCTTTTATCTATACTGAGCACCACATCCTTCCCGGGCTCAGGAATACTCATTGCTTCTACATCTTCGACTATTCGACTATATGAATCCTTGATAACTTTCTTGGCGCCTGGTCGACCTCGCAACCAATCCTCATAAGCCAACTCAACACCCTCTAAACCGTTATCATCAATTCCGGTAAACCCTAAAACATGCGAACTAACCTCTGCTGTTGGGTAATAGCGTCGGTATTCGCGTTTTAAATGCACACCTTTACCTCCTAGCTTCTTTAATCTCTCGGCTTGCTGCGGCTCAATATGTCGTTTTACATACAAAAATTGACGGCTTTTTTTACTTTGTAATTTTTTAATTAACTGATCACCATTCATCTTAAGAATTAGTGCAACATCTCGAATGACTTTATGACTCTGTAATGCTTCAAGTGGATTCACCCACACCGAATGGATAGGCGTGCTAACTGCGAGTAACTCACCGTTACGGTCTAAAATCATGCCGCGATGTGCTGGCATTTCGACTACTCGCAGATGGCGCGCCTTACCTTCCTCCTCTAAAAACTCATGCTCAAATAATTGCAAATAAACAGA
>CALAJL010000065.1 GCA_937922735.1 uncultured Gammaproteobacteria bacterium
GATGACGCCTAAGCCTAGTAAAAATACGCCGGTCCAGACCCATGGCCCGCCTGCGATCACGCCAAATAAACTGGCTAATATTAGTAACGGAGCTAAAAAATAGCGCGCGTTGATTAGTAACTTCTTCATGTTCGCCTCCATATTGCGACAGACTTAAAACTAGTTGGTTACAGGCTCATAGCCCATACGTAACTCTACTCTTGAGGATAATATACCATTCAGTAGAACATATATAAAGCATATATGCCCTTCTGACTCATATTTGTCTTATACATAGGTGCGACGATGCCCTAGATATGTTATAATTAACAGACATATTAACTACAATAAGCTTGACATAGCTGTTACAGACTAACGTGACGACCAAACAGATAAACGCCGCAAACGACAAACATCCCATACAAGTCGTCGCAAGACGTACCGGACTCACTGCAGATGTCATTCGTGTTTGGGAACGCCGCTATAGTGTTGTCAATCCAGAACGCACCAACAACAGTCGCAGATTATACAGTGATGAAGATGTCGAAAAACTTAGCTTGTTACGCCGCGCAACATCTGCGGGTCGACGCATTGGTGATGTGTCGACACTTTCAGTGCAAGAACTTAGAAAATTAGTAGACACAGATGAATCAGCTGCAGCACGTATCCCTGTAGCAAAAATAGAACAGCGTCCCAGCACGGGTTCTGTAATGGAATATTTCGATGAATGTCTCGATGCTATACAACGACTAGATGGCCAAGATATTTACCGCTCTCTTAGTAAAGCATCAAAATCTTTAGGCATAATATTTTTATTAGAAGATCTTTTACGCCCTCTTGTTTCACACATTCAAGATGAATGTCGTCGTGGTGCTTTACGTGACACACATTATGCCGTTGCAATTTATTCCATTCGCGGCTTCCTCTCAAGCTTAGTCATGAGCGAACCCTTTGTAGGTTCAGAATATAAACTTATTTGTGCATCACCCGCTGGCCAAGTAAGTGATATCGCAGCTTTACGTCTTGCTGCCGCGAGCAAATCTAACGGTTGGCAAGCCATCTTTCTTGGAATGTATGGTTCAGTAGATGAAATTATTTATGCGCAACGCAAAAGCAATGCTAAATTAATCGCAATTGGAATCACTCGCCCTGCAGATGACCCTTTATTACCTAACCAACTACGCCGTTTACGTAATCAACTTGATAACTCAATTGAAATTGCCGTGACAGGAAGTGGGGCAGCAGCATACTTTGATGTATTGCAAGAAATTCAGGCCAACTTCATTCAAACCATCAGTGAACTATATTTATTACTGGATCGTGTAAAACAAAATATTCGTCTTACTCAACAGCCCATTCAATAGCCAGAAACACAATAGCGTGAAGCAATACGACACAGTATTTGCTACACTTAGTGCCGTTAGCACACCATCTAAGAATAAAAATATGTCTTACCTGATGATATTTTAGCTAACTGAAATTTTAACAACCATAATCAAAAGCATCGTGACACAAAAAAATTCCTTTTCGTATGAAGACCTGCTCTCTTGTGGCAGAGGTGAAATGTTTGGCCCCGGCAACGCACAACTCCCTATGCCAAACATGTTAATGATGGATCGTGTGACTAAAATTTCCAGTGAAAACGGCACTTATGGGAAAGGTGAAGTGATCGCTGAGTTAGATATCAAGCCTGATTTATGGTTTTTTGACTGTCATTTCCCAGGCGACCCTGTGATGCCCGGATGTTTAGGGTTGGATGCATTATGGCAACTACTAGGCTTTTTCATTGCCTGGCAAGGTAATCCTGGCAGAGGACGAGCGCTCGGTGTGAATGAAGTTCGATTTACTGGTCAAGTTTTACCAACGGCTAAAACAGTAACCTATCGCCTAGATATCAAGAGAGTGATCAGTCGTGGCACTGCCATGGGAATTGCTGATGGCGTGATGTCTGTAGATGGCAAAGATATCTATAAAACTAAGGACTTGCGTGTAGGCCTATTTACCTCTACCGAAGGGTTTTAATAACTTTTTTTACTATTCAGCCACAAAGCCAATTTTAGAATGTGTACCATCACAGAATGGTCGATTCGCACTTTTTTCGCACCGGCATAGACCACCTACTTTTCGAAAAATTCTCTGGCCCTTTGCATCTTGAATGCATGCGTCACCTCGAAATATCAATGGTCCATTAGCTTGCACTTTAATCGATAGAAGTCCTTGGTTATTTTGTTCTTCCTCAGAATCAGGAGGCGTAACAAAAACTGCGGACTCCACAAAACCTGCCTTTTTATGTCGCCCATCACAGTACGGCTTATTATTGGACTGACCACACCTACATAAATAAAGCTCTTCAGTTTCTTCTATCAACTTACCATCTGCATCTAACAGTTCTAATGTGCCGGTTATATGCAGTGGCCCGTCTTCAAGAGGAGTAATAATATTATCTTTACTCATCAATTAATCCTTTAAACTTTTAGATACGATCTCAAATACATCTTTTGAAATCGTTTTATGTTTTGCAATATGCTCTAACTGCTGACGCATATTATCTCCACAAGGATTAGTATATTTTCTCCAGCGCATTAGTGTTCGTACTAAGCGAGAAGCGATTTGTGGATTAGAATCGTTAAGCTGTATGACTTGTTCTGCTACAAATTCATAACCTGTTCCATCGGGATTATGGAAATGATAGGCATTCTGACCTGCGAATACACCTATTAAAGAGCGCACTTTATTGGGGTTACTCATGGTGAATAGAGGATGCTGCATGAGAGACTTTACATTTTCCAACGTATTGGAAACTTTAGAACGCGCCTGCATGGCAAACCATTTATCCATCACTAAGCTATCGTGCTGCCATTTTTTTTCAAAGGCAGTTAATACATGCTCACGCTCTTCTGAATCAGTATGAATGAGAGCATTCATTGCCCCCATCTGCTCCGTCATATTATTAGCCGACTCATATTGCTGCAAAGCAATTTGCCTATACTCAGCTTTATCTAAGTCGCAAAGAATTTGCAAACAAACATTAATAAGTCTCCTGCGCGCCATTTCCTGTGAGTTATAACGATACTCGGTATTATCACGTATATTAAATGTTAGTCTAGATAACAAATCAACTTCCAAGCAATTCGCAATATCATTCCTTAGCTTATCACTGGCATTAACACATGCTCGCATATCAACGGTTTCGATATGCTGCTCTAAGTCTTTTTCATTTGGCAGTATTAATAGCTCTGCTAATAAACTTAGGTCCAATGATGAAGAATTTATCGCGTGCTCGAGTGCTTGCTGCAACACCTGCAAAGAACCTTGATCAACACCAGATAGGTTTTCTAGCAGCACATTTACAGCTAAACGATTACCGGCATTCCAGCGGTTAAACGAATCTGGCGAATGCTTTAGCAGAAATGCTAGCTGCTCATTACTATAGTCATACTGAAGCTGAACCGGTGCTGAAAATTCTTGTAGTAAATCTGGTATTGGTTTTGATTTAATGTTTTTAAACGTAAAGGTTTGTTGACGTTCAGTTAAGTTCAGTACCTGAGATTCGACAAGACTATCACCCCGCTCACTAAGCAATGACGTCTTAAGTGGAATCACAAACGGTTGTTTATCACTAGATTCTGGCGTATCTGGACAACTTTGTTCACATTCAATCTCATAAGTATTGGCGGTTGCATCCCAATTGTCTTTTACACTAACTACTGGAGTACCTGCTTGTGAATACCAATGCTTAAATTCACTTAAATCAGCATTATTAGCATCTGCCATAGCTGCTGCAAAATCATCTGTGGTTACCGCTTGACCATCATGACGTTGGAAGTACAAATCCATACCCTTTCGAAATCCATCTACACCAAACATAGTTTGGTACATCCTTACTACCTCTGCGCCTTTTTCATAAACTGTTAGCGTGTAGAAATTACTAATTTCCATAAAGGAAGCTGGACGAATTGGATGTGCCATCGGGCTTGCATCTTCAGCAAATTGATATGCGCGCAATGAACGCACATCATCGATTCGTTTCACTGCACGAGAAGTTACATCTGAAGTAAATTCTTGATCGCGAAATACTGTTAAACCTTCTTTTAAACTTAACTGAAACCAATCACGACAGGTAACTCTATTGCCGGTCCAGTTATGAAAATATTCATGTGCCACTACAGCTTCTATATGCATGAATTCTGCATCAGTAGTGGTATCTGGTCTTGCCAGTACACAACTAGAGTTAAAAATGTTTAAACCTTTATTTTCCATTGCGCCCATGTTGAAATCATCAACCGCAACAATCATATAAATATCTAAATCGCACTCCAAACCAAAGCGCTGCTCATCCCACTGCATTGCTTTTTTCAAAGAGCTCAATGCATGCTCGCACTTATCAGCATTATGCGCCTCGGTATAAATTCGCAAGACAATATCTTTACCGGATATAGTGCGATGAGTGCCCTCTAAAAATACTAAGTCGCCCGCGACCAATGCAAATAAATAACTGGGCTTTAAAAAAGGATCTTCCCAAATAGCATAATGTTGCCCCTCTTCTCCTTCTCCCGCACATTGCCCTTCTTCTTTAAGATTGCCATTAGATAACAATACTGGATAACGATCCTTATCAGCTTGGATTCGCACTGTGAACTTAGACATCACATCAGGGCGATCGAGAAAATAAGTAATTTTACGAAATCCCTGTGCCTCACACTGAGTACAGAAATTACCGCTGGACTTATATAAACCTTCTAGAGATGTGTTCGTCTGCGGGGTGATATGTGTTTGTATCACTAATGAAAATTGCTTCGGGACGGTCGGTATCCGTAGAGCTTCACCTGAGACACTATATTGATCAGCTACCAATCGCACACCATCGAGCTCTATAAACTGTAGATTTTGATCTTCTCCATGCAATTCCAACGTTGGATTTGCATTATCAACATCAGGGTTACAGCGCACCTGCATGTGGGAAGTGACAATAGTTACTTCTTCACCTAATTCAAACTCAAGATAAACTTGATCGATGCAAAATTCTGGTGGTGTATAGTCTTTTAGATATACCGCTTGTGGTTGTCCTTCTTTCATAATGCTAACCCTAACTCATTAGAATCACTTTTGTTAAGTACTGTTTTTCAATCCATCTAGAATAGTCATATCGGAATAAATATGCCTGAACAAATAACAAACATCGCTGGATATCAATTCTCTGAAATTGATGACGTGAATCATGTATTTGAGACGGCCCAAACAATTTGCAGCAAAACACATATAAAAGGCAATATCTTTATTAGCCCAGAAGGGATCAACTTAGGTTTAGCAAGTACTCAAAATGATATTGAATATTTTTTAGAAAAACTCGACAACTTATGTGGATTGAATAAATTATTACTCAATACTACTTATTCAGACTATATTCCTTTTAAAAGACTATTAATCAAAGTGCGAAATGAATTAGTCCCCACCAAACCACTGCCAAGTGACCATCCCAGTGCAAATATAGGCTCATCCGAAACGAAGCCTGTATTAAAATACATCGATGGCATTAAAAAAGATGCACAGTACATCAGTAATGATGAGCTAAAAAAATGGTTAGACGAAGAGAAAGACATCACGCTTCTGGACATGCGCAATGAATTTGAGGTCGATCTTGGTTCATTTGAAAACGCTACTCACCTTAATATTAGAAATTTTAGAGATATCATTCAACTCGAATCAAAAATTAACGAACTTCCCAAAGATAAGCCGCTTGTTACTTTTTGCACAGGTGGAATTCGCTGTGAGAAAGGTGCAAACATATTGGCACAAAATGGATTTGATCAAGTCTTTCAATTAGAAGGTGGTATCATTAAATATATTGAGAAATATAAAAATACACATTGGCGTGGCGAATGTTTCGTATTTGATGATCGTGTCTGTTTAGACTCTGATTTAAAACCCAGCGATACTAAAATATGCCGACATTGCCAAATTGTCATCGCTGACACTGATAACGAATACTGCGATGATTGCGCTCATCTTGCATAAGCTCACTTCAATAATTAACTCCCACTAACCCTTACCAGAAAAATGGATCTCGTTGATATAGGATTTAACTTTACCAGCAGTGCATTTCATAAAGATGCAGATGAAGTTATTCAGCGGGCCAAACAAGCAGGAGTAAAATATTTCGTCATTACTGGTTCGGATATTGAAGAAAGTCAACAAGCAGCTGAGCTTGCAAAAAAATATTCTGGCATGGTTTCAACTGCTGGTGTTCACCCTCACCTTGCAAAAAACTGGCAAGAAGATAGTTACAATAAATTAAAAAAGCTAACCGAACACAAGCAAGTAGTTGCCATTGGTGAAGCTGGCTTAGATTACAATCGTAACTATTCAACCCCTGAGCAACAACGCATAGCGTTTGAAGCACAGCTTGAGTTAGCCGTTGAGCTTGAACTACCTATTTTTTTACATGAGCGTGATGCACATGAGGATTTTGCAAATATATTAACCAAATATAGAAGTAAATTATCTAAAGTAGTTGTACATTGTTTTACCGGCAGTAATAAAGAACTTGAAACTTACATAGGATTAGACTGCCATATCGGCATTACTGGTTGGATTTGCGATGAACGCCGAGGCTTTCATTTACACGACACCATAAAGACTATTCCTGCAAATAGACTAATGATAGAAACGGATGCCCCCTATTTATTACCCAGAGACCTACCTAAAGATCAGTATCCTAAACCTGACGGTAGACGCAATGAACCTGCTTATTTACCTCATATTCTGTCTACAGTTGCCAAATGCCGTAACGCTAGTGTGGAACAAACCGCTCAAGAAACGACTCAAACGGCAAAAGACTTCTTTTCTATTCGCTAAACACATAAGCTAATATGGTATACAAGCTAGTCCTTCATCTATTAACTAACAAGTAGAATCAATTTTCCATGAAAATTCAAACTGTCATCGAAGCAAAAATTACAGACGCATTACAACCAGAGTACCTAGAGGTTGCAAATGAAAGTCATATGCATAATGTACCGCCCGATTCCGAATCACACTTCAAAGTTACCGTAGTCACCGCAGAATTTGATGGAAAAATGTTAGTTGCCAGACATCGCATACTCAATCAATTATTGAAAGAAGAACTTGATGGGCCAGTGCACGCCTTATCACTCAACACACTTACCCCTAAAGAATGGCAAGAAAAAAATGGTGAAGTAAGAAAATCACCACCATGCCTTGGTGGCTCAAAAGCTAAAACATAATAACTATAAAATACTTGCTACTCTTGAATTTCGATTTTATATTTTCGGGCTCACACATCTAGACAAGTTAGCGTTTCCTCAATCATTGTCTCCAACACAGGATAAGCAAATGTTGCATGAAAGCTATAACGTTCTTTTAATTTCTCAAACTGATGCAAGTACTCTTTTTCATAAAATACGATCAGCTTGATATCCAAATTACGTTGCGCGATAGCAATTAATGACTCTAGACTACTGGTTCGATCTCTAAAGTCTGACTGATAGTTAAATTCTGCGACAACAACTGATGGCTTAATTTTCTTAAGTGCAGTTAACGCTTTGCGCATGCTATAGACAACAGTCGGCTGATAACCATGTTTTTTATAAAGCGGACTGAAATCTGGGTAGCCACCTAACTCAATAATAGACAATAAAGATTTATCATCCGCCATACTGATAAGTACAAATATTAGTAATGTTTAATTTCAAGCTCGGTATTTTCTAGTCTGCGAATATCGCCATAATGCATTGTAAACTCTCCGTGACGCCTATCTTCAAAGTAATGCAATAAACTCTCACGAATGACCGGGAAAGCTAAATCATCCCAAGGTATTTCTGCTTCATCCATCAATGCAACCTCTAAACTTTCAATACCGGGACTAGCCTTGCCTGCTACTAAATCTGCACGAAACATAATATATACTTGGCTAATATGTGGTAGATTATAAATTGTATACAAACTCATATTAGCCACTTCTGCTTGTGCTTCTTCTTGGGTTTCACGTGCTGCTGCTGCATGCACTGTCTCCTCATTTTCCATAAAGCCCGCGGGCAATGTCCACTTTCCATGACGCGGTTCAATTGCACGCTTACACATCAATATTTTTCCCTGCCACTCCGCAATACAACCCACTACCATTTTGGGATTATGATAAAAAATTTCTTCACAAGATGCGCATACAAATCGCAGACGGTTATCGTCTTTAGGGATGGAGTGTGTGATATCTGCTGAACCGCAGCTACTGCAAAATTTCAAAATATTTCCTACTGTCTATGCTGAATTTTAACCATAACAGAATCAGAATAAATGGTTAAGGAGGGAAAACGTGTTGTATTGGTTACTTGTTGATATGCTATTTACTAATTAAATTATTGTACTAGATTAGAATGTTTATCCGGGAATTTCTGCCATAGTAGCAATGGTTGCATCGACCACAATTATTTCATCTATATTTTCAGATTTACCGAAATAATAACCTTGTCCATAATCAACACCGATTTCTTTTAAGGAATTACAGATTTCTTCATTTTCAACATATTCAGCTATGGTTTTCATATTCATAACCTGACCAACATCATTAATAGCCTTAACCATTGCGTAATTAACTGGCTCTAAATGAATACCTTTTACAAACATACCATCAATTTTCAAAATATCCACCGGCAAGTCTTTTAAGTATGCAAAAGAAGAATGGCCGCTGCCAAAATCATCCAACGCAAACTTACAGCCATATTTTTTAATTGTTTCTATGAAGTCACGCGCTTTAAGTATATTTTTGATAGCAGCGTTCTCAGTCACTTCAAAACTAATTTTCTCTAATGGTAGATTTGAATCTTTTAACTTTTCTTTCAAAAAGATTAAAAAATTTGGGTCGCCAATTGATGCGCCAGATAAATTTATTGAACAAAGACTTAAACTATCAAGATGTTCCGGATGTTTAGTCAGCCAATCAAATACAGCGTTCACTACCCAATTATCGACCCGAGTAGCCATGTCAAATTGTTCTGCAGCATTTAATAATTCAACAGGAGACATTACTTGTCCTGATTCATCTAACACACGCAAAAGGACTTCATAATGCAAACCTTCATCACAGTCATCTTGCAATGGCATAATTGGTTGAAAGTTTAGTTGAAAGCGGTCTGAGCGCAGCGCATCTTCCAACTGTAGCACCCAATGCATTTCATCATGACGACGGATAACAGTTGAATCATGAGGCCTATATTCATGTATACGGCCACGCCCGCCATCTTTAGCGGCTGAAAGTGAAACATCAGCCGTTCCCAGTATCTCACTAACACTTTTCTCTGGTGAAATTGGCACAAGCGCCATACTCAAATTTATATCAAAAACTTTGCCAGTCCATTCAAAATGAAAGTTCTGTACAGCTTGTAATAAAGTTTCTGCAACTTTCCTTGCCTCATCTCCCGAACAATTAGTCATAATCAGAGCAAATTCATCACCACCCATGCGCGCAAAAGTATCTTTTTCTGTTATGTATGGTTTCAGTCGCTCAGAAATTTGCTTAAGCAACTCATCTCCAGCATCGTGTCCGCAGGTATCATTAACAACCTTGAATCGATCCAGATCAAAATAACAAAACGTATTTTCAGAGAGATCAAATTTTAATGATTGCAATAAATCTTCCAATCTTTTTTGCATTTCAAATCGATTTAGCAATCCCGTCAATGGGTCATGCAAAGCTTGGTGTTCTATTTTGGCACTAAGCGCAAAGTTTTCGGTAACATCCCAACAAACTCCCACAACACTGACTACTATGTTTTGACTATTTTTTGTAGCCTCACCTCGATTAATAATTACTCGAGTTTCACCATCAGGACGCAGTATTCTGAACTTAGTATCAAACTTGCCACCTTCTTGGTAGTAACTTCTTCCTAATTCAAGCTGCTCTTCTCTATCTTCAGGCAACATGTACTCTAAAAAATCTCTTTGCTTACCAGAGAAGCTTCCAGGCTTGATTCCAAAAAGAGCATGCATAGTGTCGTCCCATGTAATGCGATTGGACATCAAATCCCAACTCCAAATTCCAACTTGTGCGGCTTGCAGTGCCATATTATGGCGTCCGATAGCAATGCGTAAATTTTTTACATTACTTGTATCCGGACTTGGTGGTTGAAAAGCTACCAGAATGCAAAGTTCGTTTTGATATTTCAGCAATGATGATGCTGCAGTAACCGTTAGTTTATTATTATCAAAATTTGAGATGGTTATTTGCTTAGGTGGTACATAAGTACTTTTCTGTAATAACTTAAATACCTCACTTCTTTGTTTACCATTATCATATAAGCCGGTTATGGTTTTACCTTTTAGTTCATCTTCACTACAACGTAAAATGACACTCATGAGATGATTAACAAATACTACGCTTCCATTATTAGCACGTAGCAATGCAACCGCGAACGGTAGCGTACCGGCATCGAGTAAAGATGCTGGTATATCTCTAGGTAACGCCACAGTATTCGTAGCCGCCACCATATTAGGGTTAGCTTGAGAAATGATCTTTGCCTATTGATTCGTTATTAAGGGTACAGGTACTCAGTCAGCACAAATCCGTTCTGAATACATATACTTACGGATAATATTAAATAGCTTTGTGAACGATCTCTAGAATCTAGCCTATCAGCGGGTCAGGTGGGATGACGAAGGCACTAAACTAATTGAAATTCAGTACTATATTGCATTTTTAATGATTTGAACTCCTAATGCGGATTCTCTCCTATAGCCACTGGTCGGCTATTATCTTTAATCCATTCGCTCCAAGAGCCGACAAATAGCTTCGTCATCGGCAAATCAGCAACACTCATGGCGAGCAAATTATGGCAGGCGGTTACCCCCGATCCGCACATATTTACAATTTCTTTCCCCTCAGCATTATTCATCAATGAAGCAAAACGGTCGCGCAATTGATCCTTAGATAAAAATACGCCTTGTTTTGATAAATTACCCGAAAAAGGAAAACTCATTGCACCAGGCACATGCCCGGCAACCGGATCTGTTTTAGTATCTTTTGCTGTGTATCTTTCCTCTGATCTTGCATCAAGTAAATTAATCTTATTTGCAGATAATTCATTTTTTACAAATTCGACATCTACCCACATATCATTATTCGCTCGGCCATTAAACGTACCTGGTGTTCTCTCTTTCACTTTTGTTTCAATTTCTAGCCCAGCTGCAGTCCATTTATCAAGCCCTCCATCAAGCACAGCTATATCTTCATGCCCTAACCATTTAAGTAACCACCACATGCGTGCAGCAAATGCACCGGACATATCGTCATAACAAATAATTTGAGAAGAGTTATTTACCCCCCATGATTGTAATATTTTTATAAGTTGATCCGGATCCGGTAATGGATGACGGCCAGAAGTAGCTGTCATAGGGGAAGCGAGATCTTTATCCATATCCGCAAACTGCGCGCCAGGTATGTGACCTTGATTAAATTTCTGCAAACCACCCTCAGGCTCTTTAAGCATAAATCTGCAATCAAATATAAACCAATCTTGATTGTTAATATTCTTATTTAAATCTTCAACAGATATTATGGTTTGATAGGTCATGGTCTCTCCTCAATTTAATAGCTTAATCATTAACAATCTTCGTTTTATCTTTTTCGTTTAATTTTAAATTTTGTCATGGCATCCACCAACTCTGTATAGGGAATATTGTTTACTGATTCATAGCGCACAACCGCCCTCTCTAATAGCTGAAAGATATTATCAACACTAACAATTTTTGATTGTACAGAATCATCATCAGTAGCAAGCATATTTGCTATACCTAACAACCCTCCAAACTGTATTTTTGAAAATACACTAGCAGGTGTTTTCAGCAAATCATCTTCAGCATCAAATGCAGACAAACCAACCGCTTTTAGCTCAGCATATACCTGTTGACACCGCTGGCTACCAGACTTGGATGCGCAGGCTGTATCGGGGCCAGCGCGCCTAGCAACTGGTTGAGCCTGCTCACATGAAAAGTCTTCTTTTATCAATGTTATTGAAAAACTGCATTTACAATCAATCATTTTTCGTTCGTACTATGTATACATTTTAAGTCTGGGTTGCCACGAATTACCTCATGGTAAATGTTCTCTTTTTGAAAGCCCCTCTCTATCAGTAATTGTTGCACTAGCTTGCCAACCGGATCGGGCGAGACAATAAACACCTCTGCATTTTTAACATGATCAATACGGTGCAGTGAAGAAGTAAATTTATCCTCGATTGCACACATACCATCATACTGGCTATCTAATATTTCATTTACATTTCTAGACATATGCAACGGTACATAATGCATTTCATCTAAGGCATCATCCCATGATCTGCATAAGTTATCTGCGTATAAACCTTCGACACCACATGCAAGCCAATATAAATAGATCGGTCTTTCTTTATCTTGTGCAGTAGTGTGCTCCAACAAACTTTTAATCGCTGCAAACCCTGTGTCAAAAGCGACCATCACAATTGGAGAGTCTTTCGTATCATCGACAACAAAATCGCCATATGGACCTTGTATATTTAACCAATCCCCCACACGTAATTGATTAAACACCATGCTAGAAAATGCATCATCTTCAAGCTTTCGAACATGAAATTCGATGCGTTTTTCATCACAGGGGCAACTTGCTATCGCATATTCATGTGATCGCTGCTGATCATCAAAAACCCTCACATACTGTCCCGCAATAAATCGTAAACGCACTGACCGTGGAACCTGTAATGTAATAATCGCTAAGTCATTACTCACCAGATCTAGTTTACGAACTTTAATACGAATTTCTTGTACCGGTATATCACTTGCATGAGTTACTACCTCAGCATCTATGACGACATCGCTCTGACACGAGCTTGAACACATTAATGCGTGCCTTTGAATCTTGTCCGCATCACGAATAACAAAATCATGTGTTCGTAGTTGACCAATAGCACCTGACACCACCCTTGCTTTGCACAGTCCACAATTGCCATTGCTACAGCCATAGTTTAACGGTACTCCTGCACGAATAGCAGCATCTAATATGGACTCATGTGAATCTGCATGAAATACATATTTACCCGAAAGGAGTTCTACTTTATGAGTCATGAGTCAATTAAAAAAATACCTAATGGCTTTTAATTATGTCCAATAATCTAAGAATTGTTGTTATATCAAGTATAAATCTTATGCTTGTTGAATGCGTATATTTACTTTTAGAAACCTAAGAATCCTAATATTAATCTTCATACTTGGTGCGGTACTTTTATATACTCAAGATCAGAAATTAGTCACCCAAGGTTGGTACAAGCCCCTTGAAGTTGTCATTTTCCCTATCAATGCCAGCACTGATACCGATGCAAGCATTAGTGTCGAACGTTATATCGATCGCTTATCAAGCAAAAGTTTTTCCGATATCGATACATTCATCAAACGAGAAAGTGAAAAATATGATGTAGTCAGCTCCACTCCAACAATAACTACCTTAGGAGATAAGGTTTCAACCTTGCCACCCAAACCACCAGGCATGAATGCTAATCCACTTAAAATAGCATTTTGGAGCATGAAGTTACGTTGGTGGGCCATGCAAAATACACCAGACGATAAATCTAACAAACATCGTGTACGTATTTTTGTTTTATATCATGATCAAGAAACTAATCAAAAACTAGAACATTCACTAGGCATTCAAAAAGGCTTATTAGGAATCGTGCATGCCTTTGCGAGCGAAGAACAAGCAAAGCAAAATAATATAGTAATCGCACATGAGTTATTTCACACTGTGGGGGCAAGTGATAAATATGATGCTCATGGCCACCCTGTACCTCCCGATGGTCTAGGTAAGCCAAACTTGAGTCCACTTTACCCGCAAAAACATGCGGAAATAATGGCGGGCACCATCGCAAGCAGCGCATCACAATCAAAAATGGCACACAGCCTAAAAAGATGTGTAGTCGGCAAAAAAACCGCTCAAGAAATTGGTTGGCTACCGCTTTAATTAAAAAACATTACAGTCTATATATATCTGCTAAGCAGTATTGCTTAGCAAGTTCTGATTGCATTAAATTTAAATGATGGATAAAAGCCAAAACAAAAAATTCTTCGACTTTGCAGAGCATGACAACATTACCGTTGGCGTGTTATCGGATACACATAGTCACATCAACTCCAGCGTACTCAATCACCTGGGCGAGTGCGATATTATTCTACATGCGGGTGACATAGGCTCCATTGAAGTCATTAGACAATTACAAGAAATCAGCAAAGATGTGGTATCGGTATGTGGTAATAACGATAATTCTGAACAATGGCATTCATCAGAACACCAGGATTTAGCGCACATACCACAAATCGCAGAAGTAGCATTACCAGGCGGGACCATTGCAATCACTCACGGCGATGAACATTTTTCTGATTATGGAATCTGGCATGAGGCACTGAGAACCAACTTTCCCCATGCTAAAGCTATCGTATATGGACACAGCCATCGCTTAGTATGTGATCAAGATGTAGATCCATGGGTACTTAACCCTGGCCCAGCGGGTGAAACACGTATTCAACGACATGGGGTTTCCTGTCTACGCATTGCTACTAATAAACAAGAATGGAAAGTCTCAGAATTTAGAGTGTGAAGTTAATAATTTATTATCCAGGCAAACTGCCTTCAATAATTTCACCATCAGGATGTAGTAGCGATAGATATTCAATCCGGTTTAGCGATATGACCGCAACACCATGGTGGCGATCGGCACCACCAATACTAAATTCAAACGCATAAAATCTGCGAATAAACAAATTATGCCGCGCTGTTTTACCAATTCTAGTGCGTGCCACATGTACAGATTGGTCTAAAAACTGAACATTATGATCTTCACACAACTTTCTGCATCGCTTTAAGGCAAATTCGCGACTACGCAAGCAATCTTGCCAATACCAAGCCATCGCAAACAATGAGGCGATGGCTAGTAGAATTTTCAAGTGCTTAACTTAATGCGTTTTTAATTTGATCGCGTATTTCTTCAACAGTATCTACACCGCCAATCTTTCTGTATTGAGGCGCATCACTGTCACCACTGTTAGACCATGTTGTGTAGTAGTTAATTAATGGCTCAGTTTGATCATGATAAACTTTCAAACGCTCTTTTACCGTTTCAACTTTATCATCCTCACGTTGAATAAGATCTTCACCAGTTTCATCATCCTTGCCTTCAACTTTAGGAGGATTGAAAATAATATGGTAAGTACGGCCCGATGCTGGATGCACACGGCGGCCCGTCATACGCTTAATGACTTCGTCATCACTGACATCAATTTCTACAACAAAATCAATATCTACACCCTGGGCTTTTAAGCTCTCTGCTTGAGCCAAAGTACGCGGGAAACCATCAAAGATGTAGCCGTTAGCACAATCACTTTCGGCAATACGGTCTTTAACTAATCCTAGAATAATTTCATCTGACACTAAACCACCAGACTCCATAACCTTTTTAGCTTCAAGCCCTAAAGGTGTGCCTGCTTTTACAGCAGCACGTAGCATGTCGCCGGTTGATATTTGTGGGATATTAAATAGTTCTTCTATGAACTTAGCACGTGTACCTTTACCTGCACCTGGCCCACCTAATAAAATTACTCGCATGTCCGATACTCCATATATACTTAATAGCGGCACACTTTAGTCGAGAATGAAGGTTACGCCAACTACTCTAATTAGCTAAACTGTTATAAAAATTGCTATTAAGTGTATAAACATCCGGCTAATAGCTTAATTAACTAGCCATTAATCAGCTTGCCTACTATTCTTGTATAAAAATCGTAAACAAACATTTTATAGAATCAATCATTATGGAAAAAAGAAACGCATTTTACGCTCAATCTGGTGGTGTTACTGCCGTCATCAACGCCACAGCTTGCGGGGTTATTGAAACTGCTCGCAAACATAAAAACAAAATAGGCAAGGTATACGCGGGTCGTAATGGAATTATTGGCGCACTCACCGAAGACTTAATCGACACCTCAAAAGAATCGGCTAGTGCAATTGCTGCCTTAAAACACACACCCTCTGGTGCATTTGGTTCATGCAGATACAAATTAAAAGGCGTCGAAGAAAGCCGTGAACAATACGAAAGATTAATTGAGGTCTTTAAAGCACATAACATCGGCTATTTCTTTTACAACGGTGGTGGTGACTCTCAAGACACTTCACACAAAGTTTCACAGCTAAGCAAAAAAATGGGTTACCCAATTCAATGTATAGGCATCCCTAAAACCGTTGACAATGATTTACCCATTACTGATAACTGCCCCGGTTTTGGCTCGGTTGCCAAATATGTTGCCGTATCGATCAAAGAAGCAGCATTTGATGTGAAATCAATGGCGGAGACCTCAACCAAGGTATTTGTAATGGAAGTCATGGGCCGTCATGCAGGCTGGATCGCAGCAGCGAGTGGACTCGCTAAGCAAGACAAAGAAGATGCCCCACATATCATTCTTTTCCCTGAAATCCCTTTTGATAAAAAATTAGTGCTAAAACGCGTAAAAGAATGTGTGGAAAAATATGGATACTGTGTTATCTGCGTATCTGAAGGAGCGCGCTTAGCAGATGGCACATTTTTAGCAGACTCTGGTAACACCGATGCATTTGGACACAAACAATTGGGCGGTGTCGCACCAATTATTGCTGACATGATTAAACAAGAGCATGGGTATAAGTATCACTGGGCAGTAGCAGATTATTTGCAACGTGCAGCTAGGCATATCGCTTCAAAAACAGATGTTGATCATGCATATGCTATGGGTAAAGCTGCTGTACAATTTGCTATACAAGGCAAAACCGCCGTAATGCCCACTATTGTTAGAACATCTAATAAGCCCTATAAATGGAAAATTGGCAGCACCACTTTAGCTAGAGTAGCCAATGTAGAAAAAATGATGCCCCGCAGCTATATCACTAAAGATGGTTTAGGTATAACGGAGCGCTGTCGAACTTACTTGCAGCCACTCATCAAGGGTGAAGCATACCCACCATACAAAGATGGTTTACCAAGGTATGTGCGACTAAAAAATATTCAAGTTCCTAAAATTTTGAACACAAAATTTAAAATATAAACACTCATAAAAGATATTTTGGATTTATTTTTATAATAGCAACTGCTTCATTCATGAAAGACCAGCGATAAAATTATCTTCGCGCTTAAAATACCTTAAGGTTTTATATTTTATTTTATGTTTTTTTAACTTTCTAAATTGTGCTAATAAACTATTATACTTACTCATGTTTCTTGCTGTACTTACTCTTGCACGATTAGCAGCAGCAGACACTGCTGAATAAATATCATTAGATTGTTGTTCAGCGTAAATGATCGATAAAGAACGAGTTTGTACCTGAATTTGGCAACAACTCTCTATTCCACTACCGTGCTTTCGTTGGTCATGTAAACGTAGTGTGATTTTTTTCACATCTCGACTCAAGTGCTTGTAGGTTTGTCGTATTCTTCTTTCTATACGCTTATGTAGATCATCTGAAAGTTGAATATTTGTTGGTTGGATTTTTATCTGCATATTTTCAAACTACAAAAATTATTAAACACAAATTTAGATTAGTCTGGCATGAGCAAGCATACAACTCGTTTATCTTTGTCTCATAGTTCGATATTAATGCACCTATTCCCTATGCTATTGAAATCATTCACTATATAATTTTTATTAATTCGGTTTTACCTTATTATTAATAACTATTAATCGACTTTTCCTGATATTAGATATCAGGCAATATAGCCCTACAATTAACCATTCAAAACAGACATGCGACACCTCAATTACAATCACTTACTTTACTTTTGGACCGTTGCTCGTGAAGGAAGCATTGCTAAGGCATCACAACTACTGCACATCACCCCACAAACCATCAGTGGTCAACTAAAACTTCTTGAAGAAACTGTTGGTGAAAAACTATTTCAACGCCAAGGACGTGGCTTAGTACTTACAGATACAGGACAAGTAGTTAATATCTATGCAGATGAAATCTTTTCCTTAGGAACGGAACTTGCGCAACGATTAAATAGCAAGGAACCAGGAAAACCATTAGAACTAAATGTCGGTGTGGTTTTTTCTATCGCTAAATTAATTGCTTATAGAATTTTAAAACCTGTGCTTGGCTTGGAAGATTCTATTCGCATCATTTGCTGGGAGGGTAACCTAGAAAAATTATTAGGGGACTTAGCGGTGCACAAATTAGACCTTATTATATCAGATAGTCCACTTCCTACTGGTTTAAACGTTAAAGCATACAATCATTTATTAGGTGACAGCACGGTATCTTTTTTTGCCCAGAAACGCCTGGCAGCGTCATACCGTAAAAAATTTCCTGACTCATTAGATGATGCGCCAATGCTTATGCCAGTAAAAACAAGCGTATTACACCGCAGCTTAGATGACTGGTTTGACCAAATTAATGTGTCACCAAAAGTGCTGGCTGAATTTGATGATAGTGCATTGCTTAAAGCATTTGGTGAAGCAGGTGTTGGGGTTTTCCCGGCGCCCACTGCCATCACAAATGAAGTTGAGCGGATGTATCATGCAAATGTAATTGGCACAGTAGAAGACTTAAAAGAAACTTATTATGCAATATCACCTGAAAGAAAAATTAAACATCCCGGCGTAATCCAAATAACTGAAATGGCCAGATCACAACTATTTAACTAGTCTTATGACTGATATTAGATTTTGTTGAAAAATTTTCTAGTTATTAGGTAATACATGAAATAGTTTTTACACTCGCTGCAAGCGCACCTTCCAAAAACCCGTTACTGTTATCTGCTGATTCAGAACCTGACCAAATTAATTGATCGCCCCATAAATTTTCTTTCACATTTACAATATCGTTAGTGGGATGAAACCTAAGAATCTCTTGATCATATTTAGTAGAAGTACGTGCATCAAAAGCCCAATCTTTCAAATGCATTTCTAACGGCTGCGATGCCGGCTCACCAAATAATCTCGTTATTTGCGCAATTGCCATGCCACGCAATTCATCTTCCCTGTGTTGTCGATGCTGCGCTTGTACACTGACAAATCCAAATAATGCGTTCAACTCCCCATGACTTGAAGAAGCATCATGAATTTCTTGCAAGGGGCCACGATGACTAATTACATCTCCTGAAAAGCCTGCATCATTCCAAAAACGCTCGGCATAAATAGCGACAAATTTTGCATGGCCCGCCATCCAAGTGGCTATCGCATTAAGCTCATCTCGACGAGATTGAGAAAATTGAGGTGAAAACTTTATTGAATCTAACGCTACTCGAGGTGGCAAAGCTAGCACTACATACTTACTATTAATCACTTCAACAGAATCATCCACCGATACTCTGCTGTTTATGTTTGCTTGGGTATAGTCTATTGCAGTAACCATTGCGTTACTCACAAGATACTTCGAGGGAACTTGTTGACTTAAGGCAGTGGTAATTTTACGTATTCCACCTTGCATGCGATATGCACCAGCCATGGATACTCCAGTTATTCCGCGTTGTACATTCCCTTGATTATCTTCATACAACGCATCGCCCTCACTTGCTTGCATAAATACATGCTCAGATAACCCAAGCTCATTAATGAGCCCTAAGATATGAGACTGACCCGGCCAAAACCAACTTGGCCCTAGATCATAGGCCGCTAGGTCGGCATCATACTCATTTTGTAAATTGCCAACATTATAAGAAAGAATGCGCCCACCAAATCGATCTCGCGCCTC
>CALAJL010000066.1 GCA_937922735.1 uncultured Gammaproteobacteria bacterium
CGTATCATCGGCATAGCAATCGATATAGCAAAGGATGCTGGATTCTTTCAAAAAATCATAATAACTATATAAATATTTAACTATTTAAATTGGGTCTATTAGTATGTTGAATGGATTAGTTACTTTACCTTGGTGGGGCTACATTCTAGTCGCATTGATTCTCACACACATTACCATTGTTGCGGTTACGTTGTATCTACATCGCAGCCAAGCACATTGTGCGTTGGACTTGCATCCAATCGTTTCTCATTTTTTTCGCTTTTGGCTGTTGACCACTACGGGTATGGTTACCAAGGAGTGGGTTGCCATTCATCGTAAACACCATGCGAAAACAGAAACATCAGAAGACCCGCATAGTCCGCATACTAAGGGTATTGCAAAAGTTTTTTGGCAAGGTGCTGAGCTCTATCAAGCAGAGGCTAAAAACGTAGAAACTCTAGAAAAGTATGGGCATGGTACGCCCGATGATTGGCTTGAGCGAAAGTTGTACTCTCGCCATAGTGGACTGGGCTTAACATTAAGCTTCGTCGTTAATTTTTTATTATTTGGCTTTATCGGCATCACAATATGGGCTGTGCAAATGATATGGATTCCACTCAATGCTGCCGGAATTATTAATGGTATCGGTCATTACTGGGGTTATAGAAATTTTGAAACGGAAGATGGCTCTACCAATATTTCTTTTATCGGTGTCATGATCGGTGGGGAAGAGTTGCATAATAATCACCATGCTTATCCAAGTTCAGCTAAATTTTCCAGTAAATGGTGGGAGTTAGATATCGGCTGGAATTATATACAATTGCTTCGTGTAGTAGGTTTAGCAAAAGTCCGCAGGCGTGCACCACAACCAACACGTTTAATAAATAAAGATATTATTGATTTAGAAACGGCTAAAGCGATGGTTTCAAGCAAACTTCACGTAATGGCGGAGTATGCTAATAAGGTAACGTTGCCGACTTTTCACGCTGAATTACCAAATTTTGAATATCGATATAAGAAAATAGTTAATCAGATGCGCACCGCATTAGTGCGTGAAGATAGCCGCATGCAACCGTCGCATCGCAAGCATCTACAAGTACTTTTACAAGATAGTGAGGCTTTGCATACGGTGTATGAAATGCGTCGCAAGTTGCAAGATCTATGGGGCGAGACTCATGCAAGCCATGAACGCATGATTCAAGCCATTATTGAATGGTGCAAAGAAGCTGAATCGACAGGAATCAAGGCCTTGCAGGATTTTGCGCAAAGTTTGCGTGGCTACGCGTTGCAACCCGCAATATAATTATTCTAATTAATTGTATTAGGACTTGATTTGAGTGTTTGGCTATCTCAAGGATAGAAATAAGCTTATAGATGATTGAATATAGTGGGGTAAGCTAATATAGATAACTGTCTATTTGATTTTAGCTTCTTTATACATTACATGTTTTCTAATGACCGGATCAAATTTTTTCATTTCAAGTTTTTCGGTCATCGTGCGCTTGTTTTTGCTGGTGGTATAGAAATGACCTGTACCGGCACTGGACACTAATTTTATTTTTTCACGTACTGATTTTGCCATGGGGTTACACCTTAATTCCACGTTTACGGATGTCAGCAAGAACTTCGTCAATGCCATTTTTGTCGATGATGCGCATACCTTTGGTTGAAAGGCGAAGTTTCACCCATCTGTTTTCAGTCTCTACCCAAAAGCGGTGAGTCTGAATATTAGGCATAAAGCGACGACGTGTTTTATTATGGGCATGGGATACGTTATTTCCAGCGACTGGTCGTTTTCCGGTTACCTGACAAACTCGAGACATGATATTTACTCTAAAACCTTTCAAATAGGGCGCGTGAAGATAACAGAATCGCCAAAATGGCACAAGCGGAGCCCCCTAATTAATAAGACATATAGCCCTTTTTAGGTCATATATTGTCTCACATACTAAATAAGCGATACATTTAAATAATGGACACAATTTTTTTACGTGATTTGGAAATCAACGCCACTATCGGCATATTTGAGTGGGAAAAGCGCATTAAACAGAAAGTGCGTATAGACCTTGAAATGGGTACAGATATAGCCAAAGCCGCAGCAAGTGACGCTATTGAGGACACGCTAGACTATAAGTCTATTTCCAAGAGAATCATTCAGTTCGTTGAAGATAGTCGTTATGAGCTGATCGAAACGATGATAGAGAAGGTAAGCGAAATCCTGATCAATGAATTCAACATTCCCTGGGTCAGGGTCACCATTAGCAAACCAGGAGCAGTACGAGGTTCTCGAGATGTTGGCATCACGATCGAGCGTGGCGAGCGTACCGACTGATGGCGCGTGTATATGTCAGTATCGGTAGCAATATCGATGTAAGTAAAAATATTCCATCTTCAGTTAAGGCCTTAAGAGAGCACTTTGGTGAGCTTGATATTTCCAATGTATATGAGACTAAACCCGTTGGCTTTGATGGTGATGACTTCCATAATTTAGTAGTTGGTTTTGATGCTGATGAATCCCCATTTGAGATTAGTCAGGTACTAAAAAAGATTGAGTCTGACCACGACCGTACACGTGGCAAAGAAAAATTTGAATCTCGAACACTGGATTTGGATCAACTGTTATATGGTGACTTGGTTATGCAAATGGATGGTGTAAATCTTCCACACCCGGATATATTGCGTTATAACTTCGTGCTTAAACCGTTAACAGAAATAGCGGGTGAAGTGGAGCATCCTGAAGAAGAAAAAGAAATTAATGAACTTTGGGAGGTTTATCAAGAAAAGGATGGTCTAGAAATTGTGAAATATGATTTTTAGAAATATAACTTAAATATAAAAATCATTATCAAAGCATTTCATTTATCCAAAACGGATGTTTTGGCGTGTCCATTTTGCACATGTCTTGATGTCAGTATCGAGCACAACTACATTCATATGCACATAAAGGAGTAAGTAATAATTTTTTATGGAATGTATGCTAAAAATTAGCTAGTTACTCAACGTTCGTCCGCCATCCACTGCAATAATTTGTCCAGTTATATAATTTGCATTTTTAATTAAGAAAAGTGCGGTGTCTGCGATATCAGTAGGGCTACCTTCTCTTTTTAAAGCGGTGCGAGAAATAATTTCTTGATGCATATCTTCATATTCTTCGACTTCGGGCCACATGATAGCGCCGGGTGCGATGCCATTGACACGCACTTCTGGTGCGAGCTCGCGCGCCATGGA
>CALAJL010000067.1 GCA_937922735.1 uncultured Gammaproteobacteria bacterium
TGAACATGTCAGTACAAACTATTTTAGAAAGAATACTGCAACAGACTGGGAAGTATTTCAGTTTGTAGACAACACACAAGTATCTGGTCCCGATACATTAACATTTGATGCATTTGGTGCATTAACAGCAATTAATGGAACAGTGGGGTCATCTACTGCTACTTCAGGGTCATTTGTACCTGGAGGAGTAGGTGCGCCAACTACCTTCACAGTTGATTATGGTGATATAACTCAATTTGGTGGCGGCTTTGGTATTAGTGCAATTGATCAAAATGGTTTTTCAACGGGCCGTTTAAGCTCATTAGATTTTGATCAATCAGGTACTTTGTTTGCGCGTTATACCAATGGTGAATCGTTAGCCTTGGGACAAGTAGCATTAGCAAACTTTGCTAATACGCAAGGTTTGCGTCCAGTAGGTAATTCATTGTGGACAGAAAGTTTCGCTTCGGGTCAGCCACTTATTGGTTCACCAGGCTCTGCAGATTTGGGTTTAGTTCAATCAGGATCTTTAGAAGAGTCAAATGTGGATGTTACAGGTGAGTTGATTAGTCTCATTCAAACCCAACGTAATTTCCAAGCAAATGCTCAAGTAATTAGTACAGCGGATACGATTACTCAGACCATTATTAATATTCGTTAATAAATAATTAAGGATAAAAATAGATTATGGATCGTGCATTGTATGTGGCAATGAATGGTGCAAAGCAAGTTCAGCTCCACCAGGCTACGAATACGAATAATCTTGCGAATGCGAGTACTACCGGTTTCCGTGCAGACTTTGATGCTTTTAATAGTTTAACTGTAGTGGGTCCAGGTTATGAAGCAAGAATTTATAACCAAGATGAACGTAGCGGCATAGACTTTAGTAGCGGAGCGTTACAACAAACAGGTAGAGAATTAGATATCGCTGTCAGTGGCAATGGCTTTATTGAAGTGCAAGCACCTGATGGAAGCAGTGCCTATACAAGAGCTGGAGATTTGCATACTACCTCTGCAGGTTTATTGGAAACAGGTGCAGGTCATCCAGTTATGGGAAATGATGGGCCAATTGCATTACCTCCATTTGAAAAACTGGAAGTGGGTGATGACGGAACTATTTCAATTTTACCTGTAGGACAAGAAGCCACTACACTCGCCACGATTGATCGTATTAAATTGATCAATGCCGGACCAGAGGATTTAGTCAAGGGTGAAGATGGGTTGTTAAGGGCGGTTCCCGGTGTGTCTCTTGAGGCGGACGCATCGGTAACTGTTACATCAGGTATTTTAGAATCTAGTAATGTAAATACAGTTTCTGAATTGCTCGATATGATTGAGTTAACTCGAAATTTTGAAATGCATGTGAAGATGATGAAAGCCATTGAAGAAAATGACTCAGCAACGACTCAGTTATTAAGAATTAATTAAATTTTAGGGAAAAAATATGAGTAGTACAGCTCTTTGGAATGCAAAAACAGGTTTAGATACCCAGCAAACAAGAATTGCTGTGATAGCAAATAATTTAGCTAATGCTAACACAACAGGCTTTAAAAGTGATCGAGCGGTATTTGAAGATCTTATATATCAAACAGTAAGACAACCTGGTGCACAGTCATCGCAAGATACTCAGTTTCCAACTGGTTTGCAGGTCGGGACAGGTGTTCGCTTAGTAGCAACAGAGAAGTTGTTTACTCAAGGTAATTTAACTCGAACGGAAGGTTCATTGGATATGGCTATCCAAGGAAATGGTTTTTTTCAAATTCTGCAACCCGATGGAACGATTGGTTATACGCGTGATGGAACATTCACATTAGATTCAACTGGACAAATTGTGAATTCCAGTGGCTATGTTTTACAACCATCAATTACTATTCCACCTAATGTTGTGAATATAACAGTTGGTGCGGATGGTACGGTATCAGCACAGGTTAGTGGTTCTGCCGCACCTACTCAAGTTGGTAATATTCAATTAGCAGACTTTGTGAATCCTACAGGCTTGCAAGCACGTGGTGGGAACTTGTTGTTTGAAACAGCGGCATCAGGCACTCCACAAATTGGCACGCCAGGTGAAAATGGTCTGGGTGCACTTGATCAAGGTTCTTTGGAAACTTCCAACGTAAATATTGTTACCGAGTTAATTAATATGATTGAGACACAGCGTGTATATGAAGTGAATTCGCGTGCTATCGAAACTATCAGCAGCATGCTTGAGTTTGCTAACAATACAATTTAAATAATTTTAAAAATATGAAATATATAATCACTATATTGGTATTGAGTTGGATCTGTGCTGGATGCTCTTCGGTTGGTGGTCTTAAAGATCCAGAATATGCGCCTAGCGAAGCAATGATGCCTGAGGCAAAAGTTACAGTCGATGGTGCTATATATGATCCATCTTCAAATCTATTTTTATTTGAAGATGTAAAAGCTAGAAGAGTGGGTGATTTAATTACTGTTGTTTTAGAAGAAAGTATTAATGCAAGTAAGTCTGCAAGTACAGAAGCAGATAAAGAATCAACGATTGGAATTCCTGCCCCAACACTTTTTGGTAGAGAAAATCGTTTAAATGAAATTGTAAATGATATTGAATCTGCCCAAGAATTTAATGGTGAAGGTGAAACTACACAAGAAAATAGTATTGAAGGCAATATAACGGTAATGGTTCATCAAGTTTATCCTAATGGGTATTTGCTTGTTAAGGGTGAAAAATTAATAGAATTAAACGAAGGAAGTGAAGTGGTAAGGATTTCAGGAATAGTACGACCATATGATGTTACAACAGACAATACTGTTCTTTCTAATCAGGTAGCGAATGCACAAATTACATATAAGGGTAAAGGGATCGTTAGTGATAGTAGTAAGCCTGGTTGGCTGACTAAATTCTTCTTTTCAGCGCTTTGGCCATATTAAAAATTATGAAGATAAAAAAAATAATCTTACTTGGATTTACATTAGCGTTATTTTTTCTTGCTAACAATGTATATGCAGAACGTATAAAAGACATTTCATCCTTTGCAGGTGTGCGAACTAATCAGTTGTTAGGTTATGGATTGGTGGTAGGCTTGGATGGAACGGGTGATCAAACCTCACAAACACCATTTACTATTCAAAGTTTAAAGAGTTTTTTAAAGCAATATGGTGTGACTATTCCACCTGATATTAATCCACAGTTAAAAAATGTAGCAGCGGTAACTGTTCATGCAGAGTTATCACCGTTTACTAAACCTGGCCAAAATATTGATATTACGGTCTCTTCTTTAGGTAATGCTAAGAGTTTACGCGGTGGAAGTTTGTTAATAACACCATTGCGCGGTATTGATGGCCAAGTGTATGCCATTGCACAAGGTAATCTTGTGGTTGGTGGCTTAGGTGTACAAGGTAGTGATGGCTCTAGTATTAGTATTAATATTCCTACGGCTGGGCGTATTCCTAATGGTGCAACTGTTGAGCGAGCGGTACCTTCTCCATTTGCTGCAAATGAAGAATTATACTTAAATCTACATGCAGCAGATTTTACAACTGCCAGGCGCGTGCAAAATCGAATCAATAAACATTTCAAACAAAATGTAGCACATGCAGTAGATGCCGTAACTGTAAAAATCGATACACCATTTGATCAGATGTCAAAGGTCGCATTTGTAGCCGATATTGAGAATATAGAATTAATCCCGGGCGAAGCTGCGGCAAAAGTGATTGTTAATTCTAGGACCGGAACGGTAGTTATAGGATCTAATGTTAGCGTTACACCGGCTGCGGTCACACACGGTAGTTTGGCGGTCACAATTACTTCAGATCCATTAGTCAGTCAACCGAATGAGTTTTCAGCTGGTGAAACGGTTGTTGTTGATCGTACGAATATAGAAATTGAACAAGAATCAAATCGAATGTTTGTATTTGCACCAGGTGTTACTCTCAATGAAATTGTTAACGCGGTGAATCAAGTAGGGGCAGCTCCAGGAGATTTGGTAGCAATTTTAGAAGCGCTTAAACAAGCAGGTGCGTTGCGTGCTGAACTGGTAATCATTTAATTTAGGCCCTAACAACAGAATGGAATCAAGTGTAAATGTAGTTAAAGGGTTGAGTGATTATTTGAAGCCTGTGCAGCAGAGTGCTAACCAACAGTCTGAGGAGATTGCTAAAGCCGCACAGAAATTTGAAGCTTTCTTTATTCAATCTATGCTGAAGAGTATGCGGACAGCATCGTTATCAACGGGTTTACTTGATAGTGATAAATCAGACTTTTACCAAGAATGGCATGATAAGCAGCTGGCAACCGATTTAGCTTCACAAGAAACCTTTGCAGTCGCTAAATTGCTTCAGGGCCAGTTTATCGGCGATTCAGATGCGCCCGTGGCAGGTTCTAGTTTACAACCCGATCCGATTTTTCGTCGGAGCGAGTATGCAACAACAGGTAATTCGCCTGATGCATCCGATCCTCCAATTCATGTTGTCTCTATTCAAGCATCAAATATAACGGCTATTGAATCATTAAATACTAATTTAAAACAGTTAGTTACTAAAGAAATAGAAGAAACTACTGGAATTGATAGAAATAAGAGTCTATCTATACCTGAGCAATTTGTTCAACGAGTTTATTCGCATGCCCAACAGGCCGCTACAAAATTGAATACATCTGCCGATGTATTAGTTGCAATAGCAGCTTTAGAAACCGGCTGGGGTTTGCATACACCACAAGCCAATTATGGGAAAGATTCCTTTAATTATTTCGGTATCAAAGCAAACAATTGGCAAGGACCAGAGGTCACAAGTGCTACAAAAGAATTTGATGGTGAAAAAATGATTAACATTCAAGATAGCTTTAGAGCTTATGAAACACCAGCAGAGTCATTTAACGATTTTGCTGAATTCTTGTTGAGTAATCCTCGTTATCAAGATGCAATAAAAAACAGTGGTGACACCAATATGTTTGTTAATGAGTTGCAAAAAGCGGGTTATGCAACAGATCCTAATTATGCAAAGAAAGTAAATTCGATACTGAATGGTAGTATTTTGAATAATGCGATTGATTCTTTGAATAAATCAGCATCTACTAATAAATCTACTGATGAAGTAGTTTCCAGTTTTGACACCCATAATACTCATTAAGATAAAGAGACGGTAACGTGGCAGATCCAGCAAATGTAGCGATAACAGGATTACAAGTATTTCAACGTGCACTTGCAACCACTGCGAACAATGTAGCCAATGTGGGTACAGAAGGGTATACACGCCAACGTGTAGATATTACAACGCGACCTTCTCAAGCATTTGGTGATGGCTTTTTTGGTAGTGGCTCAAAAGTTTCTGGCGTACAACGTATCGAAGACCAATTTCTCAATGCACGAGTGCAGTCTAGTGCATCGGATGTAGCGCGGCTAGATTCCTATCTGGGATTAATTCAACGAGTAGAAAACCAAGTAGCAGGTTCTCAGGGTGGATTAGATAGTGCTCTGCAAAACTTTTTTAACAGCTTGCAAGATCTCTCAAATGATCCTGCATCTGTGCCGGCACGCCAAGTAGTGTTAAGTAATACTGAAACGTTGGTTGCACGGTTCAAAGACTTGGATGCTAGCTATAATGATATAAATCAAGAGATAAACACGCGCTTGCGTGGTGATGTTAATGATATCAATAGTCTTACCGCTGGAATTGCTGATTTAAATAGGGCAGTTGTTGAAGCAAAGGCGGCTTCATCTGCCGGCGGTGTACCCAATGATTTAGTTGATCAAAGAAATGTATTAGTAGGTCGTTTATCTGAACGTATTGCAGTAAATACTGTTGAACTTAGCGATGGTTCGCTTAATGTATTTATAGGTGGTGGCGAATCAGTTGTAATTGGAAACTTATCAAGGGACCTTGTCACGTATAACGATCCTGCAAATCCTGGTGAGTTAAGTGTAGGAGTACAAGTAGGTGCGAGCTCATTTGACATAACCGATAAGATCACGGGTGGAAGTTTGAGTGGTTTATTGGATTTTAGATCTGAGCAGCTTGGTGAAATACGAAATCAAACAGGTCGTTTAGCGTTAGTTCTCGCAAACGAATTTAATGGCCAACATCAATCGGGTCTAGATGTAAATGGATCATTGGGTGCACAGTTTTTTGCAACTTCCCAACCGCAAACGATTGGGAATCTAAATAATACTGGTGCGGCAACCGTAACGACATCCATTACTGACTATAATCAATTGACCAGTTCAGATTATGAATTAACCTTTGACGGTAGTAATTATACGCTTACACGATTAAGTGATGGTGTTAATACTAGTGCAGCAGCAGGCCCATTAAATATTGATGGTATACAGGTAGATATTGTAGGTGCTGCGGTGTCAGGTGATAGCTTTTTAGTGCAACCAACAAGAAATGGCGCATCAGACATTGATTTACTACTCAATAATACAAGTCAGATAGCTGCTGCATCACCTGTTCGCAGTTTGGAGAGTGTATCAAATATTGGTAGTGGTGTTGTAACGGCTACTGAAGTTCTCGATGTAAATGATGCAGACTTTTTTGATACAGTTGAGATTCGTTTTAATTCTCCAGCATCAACATTCGATATTATAAATGTAACAGATGGCGTCACAGTGGCAGCAGGAGTTGCCTACTCAGATAACGCAAATATTGATGTTAATGGCATACGTGTACAAATACAAAATCAACCTGAAGCAGGTGATGTATTTACCATAGAGAGGAACACGGGGGGAGTGGGTGATAATAGTAATGTAGTTGCCTTACTAGGTTTGCAAACTTCACAGACAGTAGGTGGTACTGCAACTTTTCAAGAAGGTTATGGTTCGTTAGTAAGTCAGATTGGAACTGTTAGCAGACAAACAAGTATTAGTAGTCAAACACAACAAGCATTATTTGATCAAGCCGTGCAAACACGAGATAGTGTTTCTGGTGTAAATTTGGATGAAGAAGCGGTAGATTTGGTGAGATATCAACAAGCATATCAGGCAGCAGCACAAGTCATCTCTACTTCAAATACATTGTTCGATACCTTTTTAGCAGCAATACGATAGTACAAATATTATGACTAGAGTTACTACAGCTTATTTATTTCAAAAGACTGCGGTAGATATCGCAAAACAACAATTTGAAATTTCAGAAATCCAAAATCAAATTGGAACGGGTAAACGTATTAATAAGCCTTCTGATGGGCCTGCAGAAACTGCTCGAATCATTGATTTGAATCAAGCTATAGGTAGTATCGATCAATTTCAACGGAATAGTATTTTTGCTAATCAACGTTTAGGCTTAGAAGATGCTACTTTATCTAGTGTGAACAATTCATTGCAGCGTGTTAGAGATTTGGCATTACAAGCGAATAGCGGTAGTCAAACAACTGAAACTCGTGCAATTATTCGAGCTGAAGTGGAACAAAGACTGGAAGAAATTCTTGATTATGCTAACGCACGTGATGGAAATGGTAATTATTTGTTCTCTGGTTCTAAGAACCGTACCGAGCCATTTACGCAAACTGCAACAGGTGTAGTATATAACGGAGATCAAAATCAACTTTCTCTTAAAGTTTCTGCAAACCGTAATATTGTATCTTCTGAATCTGGATATGATGTTTTTGTGAACATAAAGAATGGTAATGGTGATTTTGCAACCTCATTGAGTGCCGCAAACACGGGTGATGGTGTCATCACTGCAGGATCTGTGATTGATAATGCTATTTTTCAAGCAAATGACTTTAGAATAACGTTTACCTCGCCGACAACTTTTGATGTTGTTAATAATACAACAGCTACTACTGTGTTAGCGGGTCAGAATTATGTTTCTGGTCAGGCAATTAATTTTAATGGCACAGAAGTGGTGATATCAGGTGAGCCGCAAGCAGGTGATGAATTTCAAGCGAACGCAAGTCGCAGACAAGATGTGTTTGCGACATTACAGGTTTTTATTGATGCGTTAGAAACTGATCCTTCAGATCCTGCTGATCAAGCACGTTTTACCCAAGCATTAGATCAAACTATTGGTGATGTGGATAATGCATTGACCAATATTCTTAATACTCGCACTTTCATAGGAACGCGACAAAATTCAATTGAGACCGCCAATATAGAAAATGAAGGTGCAAAAATTGAATTACAAACTACACGTTCGCAAATTGAAGACTTAGATTACGCACAAGCCATTACTCAACTGCAATTGCAACAAACCACTTTGCAAGCAATTCAAGGTGCATTTTCACAAGTACGTGGCCAAAGTTTATTTAATTTTCTTTAATTCGCGCATAAATTAACCCTTTGTCGGATAAAACTACTTTCTATTAGTTTTACCATTAAAGAAATTCTCTTTGTTGCCATGTGTAGTTGCTTGAATTTCTTACATTTTTTCAAATAAATCCTTAAAGGATTTAAATCACACGCCGATAAGCTTAGCAGGACAACGTAGAGGCTTGGTTCTTTACGGTGTCGAAGTCTCTTAGAGATTTTGGACTAATAAAGGATGAACTACTAAGGAGTAAGTAAAATGCCTCAAATTATTAACACAAACTTGTTTTCGTTGAATGCTCAACGAAACTTAAATACTACACAAGGTTCGTTACAAACCTCATTGGAGCGATTGTCTTCAGGTTTGCGAATTAACAGTGCGAGTGATGATGCTGCCGGTCTTGCGATTGCAGAGCGATTTACTTCACAAATTCGTGGTTTAAACCAAGCCATTCGTAACTCAAATGACGGTATTTCGTTTTCACAAACCGCTGAAGGCGCATTATCAACTGCTACGGATGCATTGCAACGTGTACGTGAGCTAGCAGTACAGTCTGCTAACGACACGAACTCATCTACAGATCGTCAAGCGTTGAACAATGAAGTACAACAGTTAATTGCAGAAGTTAACCGTATTTCTAATAGCACACAGTTTAACGGTCAAAACATTCTGGATGGAACAGCCAGTACATTGGTATTCCAGGTAGGTGCAAACCAAAACCAAACAATTAGTGTTGGTGGTGTGGATGCACGTGGTTCAACTCTTGGTGCAAACGTATCGGTGAGTGGATCCATTGAGCAAGCAGGTATTGATGCTGCAGTCGCAGCTAATGATTTAACTGTGCAAGGTGTTGCAGTAGATCTTTCTGCTTTGTCTGCTACCGAAGCAACTACCACACAGGTGGCTAACGCAATTAATACGGTTACGGCTACCACGGGTGTTCAAGCTCAGATTAATACTACCGTAACAACCGGACCATTGGTGAACGCTACAGGTGACGTTACAGTTAATGGTGTGGCATTAACCCTTGCGGGAGATGCAACGGATATTGATACGATTAATAACTTTTCAGCGCAGACTGGTGTTACTGCTTCTGGTGCCAATGGAGCGATTATATTAAGTAATACAAATGGTTCGACTATCGAAATTGATGCGGGTGCTGGATTGGGTGCTGCTGCACAAAGCGTTCAAGCCGGTATTACGTTATCAGCTGCAGTGGGTACAACACCTGTAGTGGGTGGTACTGCACCAGCTGTGCTTAGTGGTAATGCTCTAGGTGCTGGTGGAGCGGATCAAACTGCTAATGGTATTAGCATTTTGACTCAAGCAGATTCTAACGCTGCGTTGTTAACTGTTGATGCGGCTTTGCAACAGATTAATACTTTGCGTTCAGAGTTAGGTTCGGTGCAAACTCGTTTTGAGTCTACCATTTCTAACCTTCAAATTACTGTTGAAAACCTGACTGCTGCACGTTCGCGTATACAAGATGCGGATTTTGCTGCTGAAACTGCAAACTTAACTCGTTCGCAGATTCTACAACAGGCAGGTCTTGCAATTGTTTCACAGGCAAACTCTTTGCCTCAGAACGTATTGTCACTACTTCAGTAGTGAGCAGTTAACTTTCGTGTTTATGCATCTGGATCTCTACCTATCCCTCTGGGTGCATAACCGAAAGGTTTTTTGATAGGAGATTTATAATGGTTGCACAAGTAATTAAATTACCAAATGTAGCGGCTAATAATTTTCAATCTACTCAGTCTGATATAGCAGTTGGAGTAATTAATACATCTGCAAGTAATATCAAAGTTAATTCTGAGAAAGCGAAGCAAATTGCTGAGCAGGCAGCACAAAATATTGAAGATGTGCGTAATGCAGCTAAAGAATTAAATGAGTTTACAGAGAAAATTCAAACCAATTTGAGATTTTCTGTTGATGAAGGTAGCGGTCAATCAGTGATAACTGTTACGGATACTCAAACGGGAGATGTGATACGACAAATTCCGGCAAAAGAAGCCCTTGCAGTGGCAAATATAATCCGTGAAGCCATAGCAGCAGACATCGAAAAAGCAGGAATTTTGTTGAAAGCACAAGGATAATATTAACTGGCATTAATATTGCTATCTATTATCAAGGATTGATTGGAATTAAAATATTATGGCAGGTTCAATAACATCATTAGGCATAGGTTCAGGAATTGATATCGAATCAATTGTGAATCAATTAGTGGCTGTTGAACGTCGGCCCATTCAATTTCTTCAAACACGCCAAACTGAAATTGATATTCAGATTAGCGCATTAGGTGCTGTCAGGGATAACGTTTCAAACTTTCAGACAGGTGTGGCTGATTTAAATTTATCCTCCGGTTTTAGATCTTTTAGTGTTACCTCAAGTGATGATGAAGTGATTACAGCTTCAGTAGGGGAAGGTTCTGTGCCTATTGCTAGTGACATAGAGGTTTTAACGCTGGCACAAAAAAGTAAATTAGCTTCTTCAGCATTTGTAAATGGTGACAGTGTAGTAGGAAATGGGGAACTAAATATTTCGGTAGGTGCCGATACATTTTCAATAAGCATTAATGATAACAACAATACATTGACTGGTATCCGAGATGCGATCAATGACAATGCAGATAATGCGGGTGTCTCAGCTTCTATTATTAAAGCAGATGATGGTAGTCATCTGATTTTAACTTCTGAAGAAAGCGGTACATTAAATGCGATAAATGTAACTGTATCGGGAGACGCTGATGGTAATGATACCGATGCGGCGGGTCTTTCTACCTTGGTGTTTGTCACAGGTGGCACACAAAATTTACAAGAAATTGATATTGCACAAGACGCCACGCTTACAGTGGATGGTTTCGATGTTACACGTTCTTCAAATGAAATTTCTGATGTTATCGAAGGAGTAACATTGTCATTAAAAGACATTGGCACTGCTTCATTATCAGTGAGTGAAGATCGTTCTATTGGTAGAAGCGCAATTGAAACCGCTGTAACAGCTTATAATGAGCTCATCATTGCTCTAAATACTCAACGAGAATCAACTTTGCAAGGTGAATCTTTATTGCTTGGCATTGAAACACGAGTACGACAAGTCTTTACCAATAGATTGAATGTTGAAGGTAGTAATTATCAATATTTATTTGAAGTAGGTTTAACATTTGATCGAGATGGTGTGTTGAGCTTAGATGCTGAAAAATATGATGCAGCTATCGAAGAAGATTTTAATGGTGTTGTTCAATTGTTTACTAATCCCGACACTGGTTTTGCACAAGCAATTGACACAATTCTATCTAGTTATGTGCAAACAGGTGGTTTAATACAAGCACGAACCGATGGTTTGAGTGATAGTCGATCTCAAATCGATGACAACATTGAACGTATTGAGGATCGTGTGGCATTGACCGAACGTAGACTGCGAAGACAATACGGTGCGCTCGATGGTTTGGTCGGGCAATTGAATGCAACGAGTAGTTTTTTGACTCAGCAATTGGCGAACTTGCCGACAAATAACTTAATAAATAGTTAATCATAAAGGATACTTGATATGAACATGACAGCAGCAACACTCGCTATAGATGAATACCGAAGTAGTGGTGTGTTAGGAAATGTTGAGCGCTCGGATGCACATGGATTGGTAAGCCTTCTTTTTAAAGGAGCCATCGATCATCTATTAGCAGCAAATGGCTATATTGAACGTAAGCAAATACAAGATAAAACAGTGAGAATCTCAAAGGCAATCGCGATACTAGATGGTTTACGATCTAGCCTTAATATTGTTGAAGGTGGTGAAATCGCACAAAATTTAGATGATTTATACGATTACATGCAACGCCAGCTGGTAGTAGCTAACGCCGATAATGATTCATCTATCATTGACGAAGTGATGGGCTTATTGCGCGAGATTCAAGAAGCATGGAATTCAATACCTAATGAAGCTCGTAGATAAATTTGATCGATTACAGTCATTGTGGGTGATATGCAGAATAGTTTAAAAATCACACAGCTCAATACTTCTGCTAATGAATTAACCAAAGTCATTGAGAATGAATTGTGGGATGAAGCAACTGTACTTAGTCAAAAATGGGATCAAAATGTTCGTGATTTCATCAGTGGATTATCTGCTAAACAGTTCATAAACATGAAAAAAGAAATAGAGGATATCGCATCTCAAAATACGAGAATAGAAACTCTTTTAATCGAATTGCGCGCCAAAGTATTGACGCAAATACAAGAAAATAAATACTCCAATAATGCTATTCAGCTTTATCATAAAACTGCATAAATAAAAAACAGTATATTTTTTAGTTGTAATGCAATCAATTCAATAAATACTTAAATTGACTTGGTCGAACTGTGTCAAAATATGTATAAGATAGGTGTTTATGTCTTAAATACCATGTTTATATGTTAAATAATATTTGATAAAAATAATTGATATTTGTAACATTATTTTTAGTTAAATAATTTTGTATCCATAGAAAAAGTACTGTATCTTTGAAGTTAGATTCAACTATATAAACAGAGTAAAAAAAGGAATACACTAAACAAAAGTCATCGAAGGGGAACGGCAGACAAGGAGTTCTGCTAGCGCGATAATCAAGTGGAGTGCGCACATCTCTATAATCAAAAGCTTTAATTTATTAAAAAGGCTGGTTAGAGTAATGCAAGCAGAACAAACTTCACATGAATTCATATCCGATTCTAGGCAAGAACTAGGTCGTCGTAAAAGTAGTAAATCATTATTAGATGGTCATAGTAAGGCCGTCCAGCAAGTAAGTGATCTAATTGAGCGTGTTGCCAACACCAGTGCGAATGTCCTGATATTAGGTGAATCCGGTACCGGTAAGGAAGTTGTTGCACGTAGTATTCATACGATTTCAAATCGTGCTTCAAAATATTTTGTTCCTGTGAATTGTGCAGCGATTCCTCAAGAGTTACTTGAAAGTGAATTGTTTGGGCATGTAAAAGGCGCATTTACCGGCGCGATTACTGATCGGAAAGGTAGATTTGAGTTAGCTGAAGGTGGAACGTTGTTTCTCGATGAGATTGGCGATATGGACCTTAATATGCAAGCTAAACTTTTGCGCGTTCTGCAGGAAAAAGTATACGAGAGAGTTGGAAGCGGTAAATCTATAAGAGCGAATGTGCGTGTAATTGCAGCTACACACCGTAATTTGGAAGAAATGGTTGCTAAAGGTGAGTTTAGGGAAGATCTTTACTATCGTTTACATGTATACCCAATTGATTTGCCACCTTTGCGTCGGCGTTCAGAAGATTTGCCATCACTTGTATATGCTATTACGGATAAAATAAAAAAAGAAACGGGCACTGACGTTAAAGTAACACCCGATGCCATGTCAGCGTTAGCACGTTATACATGGCCCGGTAATGTACGGGAACTTTCCAATTTATTAGAAAGGCTTAGTATTTTGTATCCTGACAAAGTAGTTGATGCTACAAAGTTACCAAGTAAATACAGTACCTTTACCAATCCTAATTTAGAAACAAACATGCTTGTAGCTGAAAATAATTCTGCTTCGGCTGATGATTTTGCTGATACTAATCAAGTTGACATTAATAGCACACAAAATATGGTGGGATTGCCAGTACTAACAAGAGATGGATTAGATTTAAAGTCCCATATCACTACAGTAGAACAGTTTTATATTTCGCAAGCTCTGGAACTTGCTAACGGTGTAGTGGCACAAGCTGCAAAATTATTGGGCTTACGACGCACAACACTCGTCGAAAAATTGAAAAAACATCAATTCCAACGTGTTACAACGTCATAATATTGACTTCGATATATTAAAAAATATTATAAGCTGCTGTTAAATAAAGAAAAACAAAAGTAGGCATGTTGTTTGCATAGTAGTTACTGCGCGTCAAATTAATGCGCATTAATTTTTACTACGCGAGGACATGCAAATGGAAGTAGCAATTGATAATAGGAAACTAGCACTTGAAAGTGCTTTTGATAATTTTAATCGTGTTTCAGAAGATTTAACCTCTGCATATGATCAGCTCGAGAATAGAGTTGATAGTCTCCAAAAAGAATTGGCTGAAACTAAAAATGAAAAGTTTCATCAATTAGTCGAAAAAGAAAAGCTCGCTGATAGATTGTCAGTTTTACTACGTACTTTGCCGGTAGGTATTGTGGTGCTAGATGACTATGGAATCATCATTGACAACAATGAGATTGCAAATGATCTTATTGGCACTCAATTACTTGGTGAGTCTTGGAATAAAATTGCCAAAAAATACTTGGCAGCGGGTTATTCAGGCAATTGCGAAGTAAGCTTAAAAAACGGCAACCGCATTTCACTAAAAATTGAATCCCAACAGCGTAGTGAAGGAAAAGTAATTATCATTAATGATGTTACTGAAGAATTCAATTATCACGAATCTGTAAATAGAAAAGAGAGATTAGAATCGCTTGGTAATATGGTGGCTTCATTGGCGCATCAGGTTCGAACTCCACTCTCTGCAGCATTTCTCTATGTGTCTAGCTTAGAAAAGCGAACTGGCAAGCAAGATATATCTTTTCAATTGGTCGAAAATGTTAAGCATTGTCTTCATAGCTTAGAAGAAACAGTGAATGATATGTTGTCTTTTGCTAAAGGTGAATGGCAACTTAGTGATGTAGTCAGTGTAAACCAACTCGTTAAATATATACGGAATGATATAAAGCATGAATTTGGCAATTATTTAATTGAAATTAACGAATCATTTTCGACAGATAATCCACAAGTATCCATAAACTACATTGCATTCTGGGGCGCGATAAAAAATGTTATTCATAATGCAATCCAAGCGAGTGAGTATGACGCAAAAGTATTAATTGAAATCAAATCAGAAGGGAAAGAAGTCGTTTTTTCCATTCATGATAAGGGTGTAGGTATTTCAGATGAGCTTAAACAAAAAATATTTGAACCATTTTTTACAACTAAAGCTGGAGGGACAGGATTAGGTTTGGCGGTGGTTAAATCTATAGTTGAAGCCCATCGTGGAACAGTTGAGGCGAGAGATGAAATTCCTCAAGGCTTATGTGTTGATATACGAATACCAAAACACCAAAGTTTTTCTCCAATGTCTAGTGCCAGTACTCAAGCACTTCTTAACAGCTAATTTAAGCGATTTATAAAGGGTAGGTTATGCAGGGTAAAAATATATTAATCGTAGAGGATGATGTTCAATTAAGTCATGCAATTGCAGGAACCATTCGAGAACATGGTTTTACAGCATTTGAATCATCATCACCCATGGCTGCGATGGGTTTGTTAGGAAGAGAGCATATAGATATGGTATTGAGTGATATCCAGTTTGATCATTCCGTAAGTGAAAATGACGCTATCACGGATGGATATCAATTATTAGAAGCTATTAAGCATAAATATTTATCGTTACCTGTTGTATTAATGACTGCATATGGAACGATCGAGAAGGCTGTATCTTGTATTAAGAATGGAGCTTGTGATTATTTGGTAAAGCCATTTGATGTGGATTTATTGCTCAATATTGTAAAAAATAATATCCAAGTTAAATTTTCCAAAAAAACTAATAATGATAATTATATTTCAGTAGATAAAAAGTCTATTGACACAAAGAAAATTGCAAGACGTGTTGCCACCACATCTGTATCGGTCTTTATTCGCGGAGAAAGTGGAACGGGTAAAGAAGTGTTAGCACGATTCATTCATGCAAATTCACCACGTTCAAAAAATCCATTTGTAGCGATTAATTGTGCTGCAATTCCAGAAAATATGCTTGAAGCAGTCTTATTTGGTTATGAGAAAGGTGCTTATACAGGTGCACATCAGGCAAAAGCAGGTAAGTTTGAAGAAGCACAACAAGGCACATTGTTATTAGATGAGATTTCTGAAATGGATCTTGCTTTGCAAGCAAAACTATTAAGAGTATTGCAAGAAAAACAAGTAGAGAGGTTAGGTGGAAAAAAAGTAATAGATCTTGATGTGAGAATTATCGCTACTTCAAATAGAAACTTAAAAGAAGAGGTTAAGAAAGGCACATTTAGGGAAGATCTATTCTATCGTTTGAATGTGTTTCCAATCACATTGCATCCTTTGCGTGATCGAGTAGGAGATATTTTGCCATTGGCGTATATGTTGCTCAATAAGCATTCACCAAATCAATCGTTAGAACTGTCTGAGGGTGCTCGAGAGTGTTTAATGAAAAATAGTTGGAAAGGGAATGTTAGAGAGCTGGAAAACATTATTCAACGATCTATTGTTCTATCTACAGGTAGTGTTATTGAGGCAGATATATTAGAGCTAGATGAGCAAGATACTACTCATGATGAACAAATAGTCACTAACTTAACGACAGATTTGAAATCACATGAACAAGATCTAATTTTACAAGCATTAGTATCAGAGCATGGCAATAGAAAAGTAGTTGCAGAACAACTCGGAATTAGTCCTAGAACTTTGAGATATAAAATCGCAAAAATGAAAGATCAAGGTGTACCTGTACCTTCCGCCTATAGAGGAATGTAAGTTTAATTATCTGTAAAGATTTATCAGGAGCTAATTATGAGTGATATTAAAATAAACGAATTACTTTCTCAGATTAGAAGCATATCTAGTCAAGTTCAACCAAATATAAATGTAAAACACGATAATAATGAAGTTACTAATTTTTCATCAGTGTTAAAAACATCAATAGATAAAGTAAATGATCAACAAATGATGTCTTCTGATTTGGCAAAAAGATTTGAACAAGGGGATTCAAGTGTTGAGCTTTCTAGGGTAATGGTAGAGATGCAAAAAGCACGAGTTTCATTCGAGGCTGTCAAGCAGGTAAGGAATCAATTAGTCACAGCTTATCAAGAAGTAATGAGAATGCCTGTTTAATGATAATCACTATGAAGAGAATATAATTACATGGAAGCAACAATAGAAGCTAACCAGAGCTCTAATACTTTTAACTTAGGTGAATCACTGCGCCAGCTGTTTTCGCATTTAGGAACAATATTGACCTTAGCTGCAGTGTTGGCATTAGGGGTAGGGGTAACATTATGGTCCATTAAGCCAGAATACAGTCCTGTTTATTCAAATTTATCGCAAGCTGATATCGGTATGGTTGCGGATGTATTACGCAGCTCCAAGATACCATTTCGGATGGATTCTTCCTCGGGAATGATAATGGTTGCAAATGATAAAATAGGTGAAGCAAAAGTTATTTTAGCCTCTGAAGGTTTGCCACAATCTAATGGAACTGGGTATGAGTTACTTAGTGATAAACCAGCGCTTGGTACAAGCCAGTTTATGGAAACAGCTCGCTACCAACATGCTTTAGAAACAGAGCTAAGTCGCACTATTTCTGGTATGAGAAACATCGAAAATTCTCGAGTGCATATCGCAACACCCAAACAGTCTGTATTTGTTAGAAATAGAGGTCTGACATCTGCATCAGTGATGGTCAAATTGATGCCAGGTAGAGTATTAGAGTCTGGACAAGCATCATCAATAACACACTTAGTAGCATCGAGCGTTCCATATCTAAATGCATCAAATGTAACCATTGTCAATCAATGGGGCGAATTGCTTAGTTCAACAGGTGAGGATGATGTAGTAGCACAATCCAATAAACAACTAGCTTATAAAAAATCAGTTGAACAAACTTATGCTAATCGCATTGAGGATTTACTTGCTCCCATTTATGGAAGAAATAAAATTAAAGCACAGGTTAATGCAGAAGTTGAGTTTACCAAGAGTGAGAGTGCTGAAGAACTATATGATCCAGATAATGCACAAGTGCGTAGTGAGCAAATCTCAGAACAAAGTAATCGAGGAAGTGCAGCTGATGCAATAGGAATTCCTGGTGCACTATCCAATCAACCTCCTGATGGGGGTACTTTGCAAGAAGATCCTCAAGATGGTGATGAAGCAACTACACAAAACACTACACCATTATCCACTTCACAAAACTCTACTAGAAATTATGAGTTAGATAAAACTATGCGATATACGCAAGAAGCTAAGAGTATAGTTAATCGGATTACGGTAGCCATTGTAGTTGATGATAAGGATGTAATAAATGAAGCTGGTGAAGCAATTAAAGCACCGCTTGAAAGTGAAGATTTTGCATTAATACGTGGAATTGTACGAGATGCAATAGGCTTTAATGAAGAACGTGGTGATAGTGTTACTGTTTACAATAGTAGCTTTCTGCCTGAGGAAGTATTAGAAGAACCTGAAGCAACTCCTATATGGAAACAACCTTGGTTATTAGCAATTATCAAACAAGTTTTTGCAGGCATATCTGTATTAATCATATTATTTATGTTCGTAAAACCTGCTATTAAGTCGTTATCAGGAAAAAACACATCGGCAGGTGGTAAATCAACTAATGATTCGGGAACCATGCTAGAGAATAATACAGCTCCTAATACTACAGCAATGTCATCAAATGTAGCCGGCGCTTATCCTAATTACGTTCAACAGCTTGCTATGGCAAAAGAATTAGTCTCACAAGATCCTAAGCAAGTCGCAAAAATAGTTAAAAACTGGGTGGCCCCAAGTGGCGAATGAAGAGTCATCAGCATCTCAAGCTAGTGGATTAGATGGCGCACAACGTGCTGCTATATTAATGATGGTACTTGGAGAATCAGAAGCCTCAAAAGTACTTAAATTTATGGATCCAGATGAGCTAGAGCTCATTGGGTCTGCAATTAGTTCATTAAAAGATGTGTCTCAAAATCATATTTATGATGTGTTAAATGATTTTGGTGAAATTAATCAAAAGAAGACACCGCTAGATATTGGTGCGCAAGAATATTTAAAGAAAATACTCTTTCAAGCAATTGGCCCACAAAAAGCCAATAGTATTTTATCTAGGATTGAGTTAGGTCCTAATGCAAGTGGTCTTGAAGCTTTAAAATGGTTAGACCCTTCAGTTATTGCGGATGCAATTAAAGAAGAACATCCACAACTTATTGCTATTTTACTGGTTCATTTAAAAGATGAGCAAGCAGGCCAGATATTAGAGTTATTAGATAGTGACAAAAAAGCGAATGTAATTATGCGTATCGCAAGGCTTGGCGATGTTAATTCATCGGCATTAAAGGAGCTTGAGCTACTTATTGAAAATAGATTTACTCAAGAAACGGATAGTAAGATAAAAAATCTAGGCGGCATTAAAGCTGCGGCTGACATTTTAAACAATGTGGATAAAGACACAGAGAATGGAATTGTTGAAACAATTACAGAAATAGATAAGGAATTATGTGAATAAATAAAAGGAAAGATGTTTGTGTTTGATAATTTACTTTCTGTAGATGATCGGGGAATGCAAACTATCTTAAGAGAGGCACCACAAGACAAGTTGGTAGTAGCACTTAAAGGTGCTAGTGCTGAAATTGCAGATAAAATATTTAAAAATATGTCCAAACGTGCCGCAGAGCTACTCAAAGACGATCTCGAAACTGCTGGTCCTGTGCGACTAGCAGAGGTTGAAGATGCACAGAAAGAAATATTAGAAGTCGCACTTAGGTTAGCAGAAGAAGGAACTATAATGTTAGGTGGAAAAGGTGATGACTTTCTTTAAGTTATAAATTTAGTTATGGAAAATTTAGAAAATTGGCAACGTGCATCATTATCATCATTTAGTCTGAATAAAGAAGGTCCATATGTAGACCAAGAATTATCTATATCGAACACACAATCTTCATTTCATGATGAATTAAAAAAAGGTTATGAAGAAGGTTTAAAAAAAGCTCAGCAAGAATTTAGCGAATATAAGAGTAATTTTGAGAGCGTTATAAAGTCTATAGAAGGTAGTGTAAATATATTCGATGATGAAGTGATTGAGGCTATTAATCAACTGGCTGTATCAATATCTAAACAAATTATCAGAAGAGAGCTGCAAACTAATTCAGAACAAGTTGTGTCAGTAGTTAAAGAAGCTATTAAGTTGCTTCCGTTAGATAATAATCGCTTAGTGATTCACTTAAACCCTAGTGATATAAGTTCAATGCAAAAAGTATTTAATCAAGATGATATGGCTACGAGTTACTCATTGGTCGAAGATCCATCTGTTCAGCGTGGTGGATGTAAGTTAGCCACAGATGACTCCATAATAGATGCAACTATTGACTCACAAATAGCTCAAATAGCTGCAAGTATTTTGGGCAGTCAACGTAATGTGGATCGTTCTGATGAGTGAAGCAGAAAGTTCTCATTCGTATCTAGAGATTCGTAAAAAAAAATTTATTGATGCAATTAATCTATCTAGACAATCATTAGTTCCTTATTCATATACAGTTGAGGGGAAACTGACACGTCTCGTTGGTTTAACGATTGAAGCTAAAGGCTGTCAAGTGAATGTTGGTGGTCGATGTTTGATCGTATCACCTACAAATCAAAAGATTGAAGCAGAAGTAGTTGGGTTTTCTGGTAGTAAAAGTTACTTGATGCCGATAGATAATTTTCAAGGTGCTGTTTTAGGTGCACGGGTTATCCCTACAAAAGACAATCATAAACTACCTGTTGGCAAAGAGTTGCTGGGTCGCGTGATTGATAGTGCTGGAAATCCTTTGGACAACAAAGGATCTATAGAAACTAGTGAGTCCCGTGATTTAGAGGGCGATTATATAAATCCATTTGAGCGAACCCCAATTGAATCGCCATTAGATGTTGGTGTAAAGGCGATTAATGCACTACTAAGTATTGGAGTAGGACAACGCATGGGATTATTTGCTGGGAGTGGTGTAGGGAAAAGTGTGTTACTAGGAATGATGACAAAATTTACATCAGCCGACGTCATTGTTGTTGGTTTAATTGGGGAACGAGGTAGAGAAGTAAAAGAATTTATAGATCAGATACTAGGGCAACAAGGACTTACTAAAACTGTTGTGGTTGCCGCACCGGCCGATTGTTCTCCATTGCAAAGAGTTCATGCTGCAAAATATTCCACTACTATCGCAGAATATTTTAGAGATAAAGGTAATCGAGTTTTGTTGTTGATGGACTCACTGACTAGAGTCGCGCAATCATATAGAGAAATCGCACTAGCAATTGGTGAGCCTCCTGCTACAAAAGGTTACCCACCATCAGTATTTGCCAAAATACCAGCGTTAGTCGAACGTGCCGGTAACTCGAGTGTCGCAGGTGGTTCAATAACTGCATTTTATACTGTATTAGTGGAAGGTGATGATCATAATGATCCAATAGCAGATGCATCAAGAGCGATACTTGATGGTCATATTACATTATCGAGAGACTTAGCAGAATCAGGTCATTATCCTGCAATTGACATAGAAGCTTCTGTTAGCAGATTATTTCATACTATATCTAATCCTGAACAAATAAAAAGTGCGCAAACATTTAGAGAGTATTATGGGCGTTATAAAAAACATGAAGATATGATTAATCTAGGTGTGTATCAACATGGCACTGACGAGAGAATAGACCAGGCGATTGAGTATTATCCAAGATTGTTAGACTTTCTTAAACAAGATATGCGCGAGCCTTTTAATCATGAGGCTTCAATAGGTCAAATGAATGCAGCAATGATTCCAAAAGCTAGCATGAATACAAATAATCCTTAGCATTATGGCACGTTCTCAAAAACTAAATGCTGCACTAGAAGTACTTGACTATCAATTAAATAAACAGTTGTCATCTTTAGTAGAGCTTATGCAAATTAAAATAGAAAATGATAAAAAATTACAAGATTTAATTTCTTATCAAAATGGTTATAACGCTGCTAAAAGTAATCAGACTATTACTAGTATTCAAATACATTATAACTTGATGAGTAAACTCCAATTGGCAATAGATTCACAACACAAAATCGTTCAGGATTTGGAATATAAGGTCAATCAGAAAATAGTATCATTGCAAAAAGATCAAGCTCAAAATAGGGCATTAAGTGTATTGGTAAAGCGCTATCATAAACAAGAGCAAGATATCCAAGTGCGGAATGAACAAAAAGAACTTGATAGTCAAATTCTTGCTTTGTTGAACTATGAGAAATAATAATTGAGTTTATAAAATAAGGTGGATAAGAATAAGTTGGCCTGATTTATGCAATATCTAATGCAAAGAATGAATTAGATATGGCAGAAACTGAACTAATATTAAATACTAACCTGAAAACTCCTTCGAGTTCATGCATCAGTTGTCACTCGTCAGAGACAAATGGGCAGAATTTAGGTTTGAAGGGTCATTTTAGTGATCAACTTAATGGTTCTATAAATGAACTCGCTAATAGTAGCGGTGAAGTGTTGCCTATTGACGGCAAAATATTGCCACATTCGATACTTCCTGAGAGACAACAAGCCAATTCAATACAAGCAGCTACATTAAAAGGGCTAGGTTCTAATTTCCAATCGTTGTTAAATGGCATTCAGTTAGAAGATATTGATTCCAACACTTTAAATCAGATACCTCTCGATATACTGGATATTGAAAATCTTGATCTTCAAGACCTAATCAATCAATTTCCTGAAAAATCACTACAAACGATTTCAAATGTATATTCAGAATTAGAGCAGAATATTGATTCAAATACTCAAAACATAAGCGAAATAGTTAGTGAAATAAGTGAAGAACAGACAGTAATCCCGTCATCAATTAATCCTACACAGATATTACCTACACTAACTACACATGTTGATGAACTTACTTCTGTAGCGAGTGTAATAGATAGTCAACGTACGATAACAACTGTTTCAACATCGATAGATACCGATTTATCAAGTAATTTTAATAAATCTAATCTATTGACGGATGAGACAGTTAATCATTCGAATCCACAGAAAGTAGATATTACTGATAACACATTGGATGAATTGAATGATTATTTTGCAAAATATTTATCAGATGATAATAATTCAAAAATTGTTGCAAAGAACCATGTTTTGAGCTCTGAAGTATTTCAGCAGAATATAAATATTGCTAAACCTGAAAGTAATCAACTGAATCAGAATATATCGAATGGAGTTGATGCTTATAATAACCTCAATACTGGATCTTTAATTAATAGACCCATTGAGGCTCCAATTCCACTACTAATAAAACAAGGAGTTGCACCTGAACAGATACAACAGAGTGTAGATCAATCCATTGAACAAAATGTTAAATGGTTAATGGTTAATAAAGCCCAGCATGCAAAAATTAATGTTTTCCCTGAATCTTTAGGTCAGGTAAATATCGCATTAAATTTGGAGGATTCAAATTTAAAGTTGAATTTCATCGCGACGAGTAACGTTACAAAAGATCTGATTGAGTCAAGTGTTGCTACATTAAAAAGTCAATTCGGTGAAAGTGGAATAAATTTGCAAGAAGTGAATGTGGAGACACGATTTACTGATCAATCTAATCAGGATTCACATTTTTCAAGTGTGAATGATGATTCCTCAAGTCAGCTTGAAGGTATTTTTGATGCTACTGACGATAACGCTATTGAATTAGCATCATTAGGACATGCCAATAAACCAACATCACTCTACTTACTTGATGCTTATGTGTGAATAATCTCAATTGATCTTTTATATATTAACAAATCTTTGACGCTAATCGATTAGCTTCAAGTCTTATTAGCCAAATTATTGGCTGTCTAAAAATCTGAATAATCCTAAGTTATTGATATGTATGGCTTTAATCTGCCATAAAAGTTGGCACGTAGGTTGCAAATAGTAATATGAAATTAATATTTCTAATTATGAAGGCTTGTAGATGAAAAAAATTATCATTATTGCTGTAGGTGCAATTCTATTAGTAGGTGGAGGCATTGGTGGTGCCTTGTTCTTTCTTAAATCTCCCGAAGAAATGCCTGAAGGAGAAATGATGTCTGAAGAAGAAAAAGTACCTGAAGCAAAAGATGCAATTTATGAAGACATACACCCGCCATTTACTATTAATTTTGCTGAAGGTTCAAAGAAGAATTTCATGCAAATAAGTATGGTTGCCAAGTTTTATAGTATGGATGCAAGAGATAAATTCAAGATGCATGTCCCTGTAGTGCGTAATAATTTACTTTTATTGATGTCAGGTAAGAATAGTGATGAATTAACATCTAATGATGCAAAAGAAAAGCTCAGAAAAGATGTATTAATGACCGCACAAACAGTAATGAAAGATCTCTATGATGAAGATTTAGTAGAAGATATCTACTTTACAAAACTTGTGATGCAGTAACGTAAATAAGAGATAAAGATTATGAGTGCTGCAGACCCAGAAGCAAGTCAAGAACCTACTCCAGATCAAAGTACTGATGTAGAAGGTGATGTGGCAGAAAATACATCAGACCAATCTACAGGTGAAGGTGATGAAGAATGGGATGGCAAAGATCGAAGATCTGAAGATCGTCCTTGGAGTGACACTGATAAAGAAAATAATGAGGATGGTGAGGTTCTTAGTGATGAAGAACGTGATGCTTTGTCTGGAGATGTTGAGCAATTAACAGATGAATTGGGCGTAGCGACATACGATTTTTATTCTCCCGCACATATTAATAAATCCAGCTTCCCAGCATTAGCAGTAATTAATGAAAAACTTATTGAGTTAATGACCGAAGGCTTAACGAGTTTATTACAGCGTGAAGTAGTCGTAACGGCCGAAGAAGTTGATATTACTCGTTATAGTGATTTCATACATTCACTTCCAATATTAGTAGACACAAGCATAGTTAATATCAGCAAGATTGATGTTCAATCACTTGTTTGTATAGATGGCTCATTAATTGAAATAGTAATGGATTCATATTTTGGTGGAGAAGGTAAATTAAGTGAAGCTAGCGATAAACAAGAATTCACTGATACTGAACTAAATCTCAGTAATAAAATATTAGAAATGTTCCTTATGTCTAATAAATCTGCATGGGAGAAAACAGAACCATTAGATTTCGAGTTTATACAAAGAGAGTCTCAGCCCAAGTTAATAAATTTAATTGAAGAGAGTCAACTTGTCGTAGTTTGTCAATTTAAAGTGTCTTTAGATGATGAAGCAAGCTATATCAGGATTGCGTATCCGTATAAAGGGCTAGATTCAATAAAAAAAAGTTTAAGAAGTACGGTGCCTGAACGAGATGAAAATAATGATAGTGAATGGAGATTGAAGTTTTTTAATAGTGTCAAAGCTGCACCAATAGAATTAAATACAATTTTAGCTGAGTTTAATTTAACAGTCGATGAGGTAATTAAGCTTAAGACTGGGGATGTAATCCCATTTTCTATGCCAGAGGCTGTCACGATATATTCAAGTTCTACACCTATATTCACCGGGAAAATTGGTTCAGTAAATGATGCCGTTGCCATCAGTATTAATTCATGGATTAGAGAGAAATAAGAAATATATTATTAGGAATTTAATATGAGTGAAGACCAAACAAACGATAATAGTATTCAAAATCAATCAACAGATAATTCCAGTGTTGCGATACCAGGTTTAAATAACTTAGATGTCGTATTGAATATACCTGTTGACGTATCACTAGAGCTAGGTAGAGCAACAGTAGATCTACAAAGTTTGATTGAATTAAGTCAAGGTTCAGTTATTGAGTTAAATCGTTTAGTTGATGAGCCGGTTGATGTATTGGTAAATGGAAAACTAGTAGCAAAAGCAGAGGTGGTAGTGGTTGATAATAAGTTTGGCGCACGAATTACAGATGTAGTTAGCCCTGAAAAGCGTGTTGAAAAACTCAAGAATTAAGTCAATTAATGAATAAATATAATAAATTAGCTATCACGCTATTACTACAAATATTTATGCTCGGTATTTCGATGAGCGTATATGGTGAAGAAACAAATAAAGAACCTTTTTCAGCACAATTTGGTGGGCCTGCTATCAACTATGGTCAAATTACATCAGCAACAGTATTTGTAATTGTAATTATTGTAATTGCTTTATTACTACTAAAAAAAACACGTCTCAACACATCACCCAGTCAAGGTTTATTAGAAGTTATACATACATTTCCAATATCATCAAAAGAAAAACTATTGGTAATAAGAGCTGGTTCTGAATATTTACTTATAAGTTCTTCTGTATCGGGTGTTAGAAAAATACACATGATGAACAAAGAAGATGTTACTCAAAGCATGTTAGATGGAAATAATAAGAATGAATTTGCAAATATTTTTGTAAATCTGATGAGTAAAAATCGTCATGCATAAATTAATTATAATATTTATAGTATGTATTTTAACTCCTGATGTATTTGCTCAATCTGGTCTACCTGCAATTACAGTCGAAAATAATGCAGATGGTGGTCAATCATATTCTTTAAGTTTGCAAGTATTGGCGTTAATGACAGGTTTGACTTTGTTGCCTGGAATACTTCTTACTATGACCTCTTTCACAAGAATAATTATTGTTTTAGCAATCTTGAGGCAAGCATTAGGAACCGCTCAAACACCTTCTAATCAAATATTATTGGGTCTTGCATTATTTATAACATTTTTTGTCATGACCCCAGTTCTCACTGAAGTCTATGAAGGCTCTGTAACTCCATATATGTCAGAAGAGATTGATGCACAAGCTGCTATCAATAATGCAGTTGTACCGATAAAAGAATTCATGATTGCACAGACGCGAGAAACAGATATTGCATTATTTGCAGATCTTTCTGGTATAGAGACAATAGATAAACCTGAAGATGTGTCGTTGAGTATCTTATTGCCTGCATTTATTACAAGTGAATTAAAGACAGCATTTCAGATAGGTTTTATCTTGTTTATTCCATTTTTGATCATTGACTTGGTTGTGGCTAGTGTATTGATGTCAATGGGAATGATGATGTTGTCACCATTGATTATTTCTTTGCCATTTAAATTAATGTTGTTTGTATTAGTAGATGGATGGTCTTTGGTGTTAGGTATGTTGGCATCGAGCTTTTATATAATTTAATAGGATTAAATATGACACCAGAAGCAACATTAACGTTATTGAATAATGCCTTATGGATTACCGTAATTGTAGCGGCACCAATATTAATTTCTGTATTAGTAATTGGTGTCTTTATAGGAATGTTACAAGCAGCAACTCAAATTAATGAAATGACATTGAGCTTTATACCTAAGTTAATAGTTCTATTTCTAACATTATTAGTAGCAGGACCTTGGATGTTAAATACATTGACAACATACGTCACAAATTTGATTACAAATATTCCCACTCTGTTGATTTAACTATAGAAATAATCAAATGGTTTTTCATGTTAATGAATTAATGACTAGTGTTGGTGATTTCATATTGCCATTTACTAGAGTGGCAGCACTATTCTCTGTTGCACCAATCTTAAGTAGCCCTTTACTGCAGTTAAGGATAAAAGTTGCAATTGCTTCAGTGATCACCATATTTATGATGCCATTAATTACCAATACACAAGAAATCACACTGTTTTCGTCATTTGGATTTATTCAAATTGGAATCCAAATTTTAATAGGTTTGCTAATGGGTTTCATGTTGAGATTGGTATTTTCAGCATTAACAATTGCTGGTGAAAACATTGCTGTAACTATGGGACTCGGCTTTGCTCAAATTACTGATCCTGTAAATGGTGTAACCGTGCCTATTGTTAGTCAATTTCTATCAATCGCTGCAACATTATTGTTTTTAGCATTAGATGGACATTTGGCACTGATTAATATGTTGTTCGATAGCTTCAGCTATATACCCATTGGCTCTACCTTTCAGCATCAAAATGCTCTATGGGGTGTAGTTTCTTGGGCAACAAATATGTTTTCAGGTGCTTTAATGGTAGCAATACCCGCGATTACAGCTTTATTAATCGCTAACTCGGCACTTGCATTAATGACTCGTGCTGCACCTCAGTTGAATATATTTTCGGTAGGTTTTCCGATAACGATAATTTTGGGTTTAATCGTTATCGCATTAACACTGCCTAGCATGGCTACTGTTTTCCAAACTTTATTAAACTCTGCATTTGAAAAAATGCCTCTTATTAGATAACAGGAGGCATGTATGTCAGATAAAACTGCACAGCAGGATAAAACACAAGAACCCACACAGAAACGATTAGATGATTCACGAAATAAAGGTCAAGTACCCAGATCACGTGAGTTAAATACTATGTTAGTGACGTTTATTGGCTCATGTGGATTGATATTTTCTACCGGTACGATTTCTGAAAGCTTGCATAAAATTTTATTGCATAATTTTCAATTACCAATTAGCCATATTATGGATAAAAGTTACATGCTTCCGCATTTTACGGAAAGTAGTCTCACTGCATTATTCGCTTTATTACCTTATTTAGCTTTTATGTTCGTAATCGCATTATTTGGACCGATGATGATCGGTGGTATGTCATTCTCAATGAAAGCAATGGCATTCAAAATGAGTAGATTAAGTCCATTTTCTGGCTTGAAACGTATGTTTGGGGTACAAGGTCTTGTTGAATTATTGAAAGCCATATTAAAAGTAGGGCTCATTGGATTCATTGTTTATGCCTCATTACGAATATTTACTCCTGAAATATTAAACCTAGGTTTTGAATCTACTCAAAATAGTATTGCGCATTCATATAAGTTGATTGTACTTATTTTTACAGTGGCATCTTCTGGTTTAATCGTTGTGGCATTGATAGATGCACCATATCAATTTTGGAATCACAACAAGCAATTACGCATGACTTTGCAAGAAGTTAAAGACGAGCTTAAAGAAACAGAAGGTAATCCAGAAAATAAAGGTCGCATGCGTAATTTGCAAAGAGAGTTGGC
>CALAJL010000068.1 GCA_937922735.1 uncultured Gammaproteobacteria bacterium
GCTTCGATACGGTTGATGCAAATCTTGAATTAGGATTTGATGCTGATCAACGTGACTTCTCGGTTGCGGCTCATATGCTACGTGCATTGAATGTAAAAAATATTTAATTGATCACCAATAATCCTGATAAATGCGAATGGATGGAGGCGTATGATATTAATCTTGTCGATCGTATTCCTATGATCGCACCTACCGATAGTGAATATCGCCGCAAGTACATGGAAGCAAAACGCGATAAAATGGGCCATGTATTGGAATTAAAGAATATCGTCCCACATTGGAAATGATCACGGTAATTGGTAAAACGAAACAATAATCTATAGTCACTAGAACCTCTTTTATCTCAAGTTTGTATATATGAATTTATTAGGACTGTCGGGTAGCCCGGCCAGAAATGCTACGTCAAGAACATTGAGTGCGGTAAAGCAAGCGATTGACTATGCTCATAAGGTAGATGCCTCGATTCGTATTGAGACCATCAATGTAAGGGATCTTGAAGTTGAGCTATGTGACGGTAGAGATCCTGCATTGTATGAAGCTGATACAAAAACGCTGATAGAAAAGATCGTAGCAGCCGATGCATTGATTCTTGGTACGCCCGTTTATAGAGGATCATATACGGGAATTCTTAAAAATGTATTTGACGTAATTCCAAATGACGCGCTGGTAGGGAAGCCAGTTGGAATTCTTGTGACGGGATCTACTCAGCATCATTACTTGGCGATTGAACATCAGATTAAACCATTATTGGGTTTTTTTCATGCTCATGCACTTCCAGGAGGAGTGTATTTAACACCTGAACATTTCAATGACACTGTTTTAGTTGATGAAGGTGCTTTGGAGCGTCTCCAACAACTCACAACAGCTGTAGTTCAGTTTCTTAAGCACATACCGAATGATCGTAATTTATTAGCCGGCGCATCTGGGCCGGAAATACCATGGGAGTCACGATTAAAGGGTGCTAATAAACTTTAGCGCGATCTAATCAAGCATTGTTTAAGATCGCGTTAGATTATCAACTCTAATTATAACTAGTCACTAAAGAACAATCCTTTATATTCAATTAGATAAAGTTTTAATTATTATAATCACTTTAAAATAATATTATAAAGTACTGTTATATATAATAATTATTATTAATAAACATAAAAACTCATAAAGATCAATGCATTTAACCTTATATTTAATGTACATCTTTTGGTTGAGCTGTGTTAATTTAACGACTGATGGTTCATAAATCTGATTGCGTTGAGAGGCGATAATCGAGAACACAGAAGGAGCAATAACTATAATAATATCTTCTGAAACCATCTTAGCCTTGTGTAAATACATTTAGCAGCCCTTTCTCCTCTAGTTGGGTCATCAATTACAACTTATAAATGCTAAAGTTCGATCGCAAAGAAAGGCATGTATCAACCCGCCCACCGTGGCGGGTTTTGTTTTTACTGGGTACACTAATTCGCGTCAAATTAAATTACTAATATCTTCGAATGAATATAAAACATATTCGCAAGCGATCTGCTGGTCGCGTTATGATGGCATGGCTGTTTTTGTCGTTAGCAAATAGTAGTTCGCTACATGCTGCTGATATGGCAGGGCGATATTTAATATCAGGTGCGGGAAAAGATTCTTGCCGCAGCTTTGTGGATGCAGATGCCGTAGGAAAGTCATATTATCGAGCTTGGCTCTCGGGTTATATAACCGCTCATAACTATTATTCTGAAGGTACCTATAGCATTGTTAATAATACGACAGTCGAAGAATTAGAAACATGGTTGCGTGGATACTGCTTTTCAAATATGACGCATACTTATGAACAGGCCGCAAAAGGCTTAATGAGAAAACTAGAGTATTTTAAGAAAAAGAATTTTTTCGATAAATGACAACTAACTGATCAAATATATAATTCGAATACATAATATTGTGGAAAATCAAGATTTAAAGCGCGCAGGACTAAAGGTAACACTGCCTAGAATGAAGATATTAGAAATACTTGAAATTTCTAATAAGAAACATATGAGTGCAGAGGATATATATAAGGTTTTGCTTGAAACAGGTGATGAAATTGGTCTCGCAACAATTTATAGAGTACTTACACAGTTTGAGAGCGCAGGATTAGTTATTCGACATCATTTTGAGTCGGGGCAAGCTGTATTTGAATTAGAAAGTGGTAAACATCATGATCATTTGATATGTGTTAAATGTGGAAAGATCGTAGAGTTTTTGGATGAAGCTATAGAAGCTAAACAAAATGAGATCGCACAAAAAAATGGTTTTCTAATCTCCGATCATTCACTCATTATTTATGGTATCTGCGATAATAAAAGTTGCCAGCAATAGCCAATCCATTTGAGTTTGAAGCGTTTTAATGTCTAACTATAATTTCCCGCCTGGACCTGAAGGTGAGGGTAAGCTCGGCTGTTTGCCTGAAATGCGCGCGAATCCAATGGAGTTTCTTGAAAAAGTTGCCTTGGAATATGGCGGTATCGCACGTGTGAACATGGGTTCCTATTATTCATATCTAGTTTCAGAACCTAAATTAATCAAAGAAGTGCTTGTTGATAATTATGATAAGTACAAAAAGAACACGCGTTACAAACAAGTGCGCATGGTAATAGGCGAGGGCATGCTGCTAAGTGAGGGAGATATCTGGAAGCACCAACGTTCTCATGCGCAACCCAAGTTCACTGCAAAATCTCTCGACAAACAAGTTGATTGGATTACCTCTTTAGCTTCAGATTTTCTGGACTCTTGGGACGCTAATGTAAAAAGTGGCAAGCCTGTTGAATTGGAATATCAATTTAACTTGTTAACACAGTTGTTAGCGGGTGTTTGGGTAATGGGAGATGGTTTTAAACCTCGTGCTCAAGAAATATTTGGAATTTATAACCAAATTCGTATGAATTGGCCAGAAATGACAGACATTAGAGCGTCAATGCTCAAGCCTAAAAATATTAAAAGAGAAATAAACTTTAGAAAGGCATTAGTCCGTTTAAATAAATGTGTGTATAGCTTGCTTGAAGAATATCCAAGTATCATAAACGAGGATATTGGCTTTCTAAAACATTTGTTGCCGCGCGAAAATGTCGAGCAATCTATTAAAAGCCAGAAACGCAGTTTGCGTGACCAATTACTCACGTTATTTGTTACTGCATTTGAAACCACTGCAACATCGTTATGTTGGACCATGTATGTAATAGATAAATATCCAGATGTGCAAAAACGTATATATGAAGAAGTTAGCAGGGTGATAGGAGAAGATACTCCAACAGCTGAAACACTCAATAAACTTAATTATACGGAGAAGGTTATCAAGGAATCATTACGTTTATATTCTTCTGTACATTCATTCTCACGTGTCGCGCTTGAAGATCATGAAATAGGGGGATACCGAGTACCTAAAGATATGACCGTAATCATATCTTCATATGTGACGCATCGTTTGCCTCAATATTGGGATAATCCATATAAATTTGATCCTAGTCGTTTTGATAAAGATCGTATGGTTGGGCGGTCTAGATTCTCATATATACCTTTTGCAGCCGGCCACCGTAATTGCATTGGATCCTATATGGCATTAATGCAAAGTAAGTTGGTTGTAGCATTGATTGCTCAACGTTATACCCTGAGCTTGAGTGAAGGACATAAGGTAGAGAAGCATGCAGCAACCACTATGCGGCCAAAATTTGGAATGAAAATGGATGTTAGGTCTGCCGCCGCTTAAAACAGAGTTAAATTAGTAACCTGCTTTGCGTGCGCGATCGTCAGGTCGTTCGATGTTATCTTCTTGATCTATAGTGGTATTTTCTTTTGAATCTGTGTTTTGGTTTTTTACGACTCCACGTCCTGCGTTAATTCTGTCTTCAGACTTTTCATCTGCTTGATCTTCCATGATAATGTACCTTGCAATTACAACTAATTTTTCCGTAGTTTAACCATAGCGTTATCTAATAGTATCTGTACGTGAACTAGATCATAAGAATAATTTTAGTCTTACAGGTTGGCGTGTATTTGAGGTGTTTTGTGAAACACATCGCTACCTTTGAAATCTATTACCCATATACTTTGTAGTCATATTAAACCGTGAAAAATAGTAAAAAATTGTAATTAATTTAGTTATTTATGGAATTTTCATATTATTTTGAGATCATACTTGGATGTATTTAGAGCATTTTAGCTTAGAGCAACAACCGTTTCAGTTAACTCCTGACGCCGATTTTCTTTACTTAAGTAAAGCCCATAACCGTGCAAAATCATATATGGAATACACGGTCTGGAATCGTGATGGATTTGTGGTTATAACGGGTGAAATTGGTTCTGGTAAAACTACACTCATTCAGCAGCTGTTACGTACTGTTGATGAAAATGTTCTGATTGCTCGCATTTATCAAACGCAATTGAATGAAATTGAGTTTTTCCAAGCTATACTGCATGAGCTAGGCATGAATCCCTTCAGTGCTGGGAAAGTAGAATTGATCAGCATGCTCAATAACTTTTTGTTAGAGCAATACGCTCAAGGTAGACAAGTTATCTTGATTGTCGATGAAGCACAAAATTTAAGTAAACGTGTTTTAGAAGAGCTTCGCATGTTGACAGGTATGGAAACAGATGAAGATCGGATTTTAAATTTAATTCTAGTAGGTCAACCTGAGCTAAAAAATCTTTTAGATGCACCAGGTATGGAGCAACTTTCACAAAGAATTCGTTTTAGATTTCATTTAGCAGCTTTAGAAGAACACGATATACATAATTACATTGACCATAGATTGTATACGGCAGGTCTAGAGAAAAATAAATCTGGTAGCGTACCAAAAATAATTAAAGATGAATGCATACCACTCATATATCGTTATACAGGAGGAATACCTCGCTTAATTAATTCTCTCTGTGATACGGCATTAATTTGTGCTTTTGTAGAAAATAAAAAAACAGTGACTGCAAATATTATTGAAGAAGCTGTAAATGAATTGCAATGGGTGCCCTATAACGAGCGTGTTGGAATAAAAGCACTCAAAAACAAGCCAACCAGCGCAATAGAGTTTGATTCTTCAGCAAAATTAATAGATTTAATGCACGAAGATGATGTTCGCGAATATTCTTTGCAACATGGTACGACCACACTAGGCAGAATAGCCACTAATGATATTCGACTATTAGATGAAATGGTCAGCGGACACCATGCAAAAATAATACATTTCCAAAACAATTATTTTATTGAAGATATTGCGAGCACCAATGGGTCGTTTGTTAATGGGAAGCGAATTCGTAAATGCGTGCTTAAAGATGGCGACAAAATATCATTTGGCCCATATAAACTAATGTTCCACATGGATGCTGAGGAGTTTGTTGTTGAGCCTGGTTTTGAAAAACCAGTGACAAGCGCTAAAGATACAATTGTATCTATTGAAGATACTGTAATAAGTAGCCCTGTAGCAGCAAATCACTAGCATTAAAAATACTTAATTTCTTATTCCAATGCCTTTGTTAAGTAAATAAAGGCATACGCAAAATAAACTAATTAAGAATCCTGTCATAATTATAATCGCTACAACAGCATTAACATCTGTTATTCCTAATATTCCTAGCCTAAAACTATTCACCATATATAAAATTGGGTTTGCTAAGGATATGCTTTGCCAAAACGAAGGCAGCATGGCCACGCTAAAAAATACACCCCCTAGATAAGTAAGTGGTGTAAGTATAAAAGTTGGGATTATTGAAATATCATCGAAACTATTTGCAAAAACGCCATTAATAATTCCTGCTGCTGAAAATAATGCTGAAGTGATGATTGCAGTAAATATCACTAAACTAAGATTATGGATTTGTAATTTAGTGAAAAACATTGCAACTATCGTTACAGCAGTACCAACTATTAAGCCTCTTGCAATACCGCCAAGCATAAAACCAATAATTATAATGTAGTTAGGCATCGGTGATACCAGCATTTCTTCGATATGACGCTGAAACTTAGAGCTATAAAATGATGAAACTGAATTGGCATATGAATTTGTAATGATGCTCATCATAATTAATCCAGGCGCAATAAACTCAATATACGAATATCCATCAATGGCGCGTATTTGTGAGCCAATAAATTTCCCCATGATAATAAAATACAATGTCATGGTTATAGCGGGTGGGAGAATGGTTTGAACCCAGATCCTTAAGAATCGTCTGATCTCTTTAATTACTAATGTACGCAGTGCAATGGATTGTTCAATTAATGTCATCTTGAGGTTAATTACTCTTATTACTGGTGAGTTTGATGAACATTTCTTCGAGCCGGTTAGACTTATTTCTAATGCTTAATACTGTAATATCTTGATCATTCAATAGGCTGAATAAATCAAACAAAGATTTTTGATTAGTTAACGTAACTTCTATAGTTTTTTTGTTTATCAATTTGAATTGGAAATCTTTTAAAATAGGTGTTCCTTTCAATGGGTATTGTAAGTAAAGAATAAAACTCTCTTCATTTAGTTTTTCAAGTAAATTGCCCATGCTAGTATCTATAATTACTTTGCCATGATCAATTATTGCGATACTCTTGCAAAGATTTTCCGCTTCTTCCAAGTAATGCGTGGTTAAAATAATTGTTTTGCCTTCACCATTAATTTTACTTAAAAGCTCCCACATTGACCTTCGTACTTCTATATCAACACCAGCGGTTGGTTCGTCTAAGATGAGTAGCTTGGGATCATGCACTAATGCTCTGGCGATCATTAATCTGCGTTTCATTCCACCCGAAAGTTCTCGAGGAGTATGTTTTCGTTTATCCCAGAGATCTAACTTATGCAAACAATCTTCTGCCGCATCGGTTGCTGATTTACGATCCAATCCGTAATATCCGGCCTGGCTTTTAATGATTTCTATTAATGGTTCAAAGCTATTAAAGTTGAACTCTTGTGGCACTAAACCAATCTGACTTTTGGCACAAGAGAAGTGAGTATCAATGTCAAAACCCATTATTTGTACTTTACCGGCAGACTTGTTAATCAATGAGGTTAAAATGCCTATTAAGGTCGACTTTCCCGCACCATTTGGACCTAATAAGGCGAAGAAATCTCCCATTCCCACATTAAGATCTATATTATCTAAGGCAACCACCTTATTCTTATAGACTTTATTAAGGCCTCTAATCGTAAGTGCGTTTTCGGTCATATTTAAAAATAGTTATTAAAAAAAACAAAAAGGAAGTTAATGCTTAGTACAGAATTAATGCAGTATTTTTATAGCGAAGCGGATAGTCACAGTATACCTATTTATATCGTCATCAAGTCCGAATTTGCAAGTTGGAAAAAAGAACAAACTGAATTTTGGCAAAACTGGATTAATACTTCCAAGTTTACACCTAAGCCTAGCAATGTCTTATGTATTCCAAATAATAAGGGTAATCTAGATGGTGTTTTAGTGATTGCTGATGAAGATGATATAACCTGGTGTTTAGGAGCATGTGCGAAACAACTCCCCGCAGGTAATTATCACTTAAATTCTTCACACAAAAATAATGAGCAAATATATATAGGTTGGGGATTGGGGGCATACGAATTTAGTGCTTATAAGAAAACTAGCTTGCAAAAATGCAGATTACAGATTGATAGTTCAGTTAATGATAATAATTTAACAGCATTAATTAGAGCTGTATGCACTGTGCGCGATATGGTGAATGCACCGGCTTCAGATATGATGCCGCAACATATATCAAGTGATTGTGAATCTATTGCGCAAGAATTTGATGTAACGATTAAACAATGTGTAGGGGAAGAATTGCTTGATGAAAATTATCCAATTATTCATGCAGTAGGTCGTGCCAGTGTGCATGAGCCGCGGTTAATTGAATTTAATTGGGGAAACCTTGGTCATCCTAAAGTGTCTTTGGTAGGTAAGGGGGTCTCGTTTGATAGTGGTGGGTTAGATATTAAGTCTGCACAAGGTATGCGTTATATGAAAAAAGACATGGGTGGGGCTGCTCATGTTGTTGGAATAGCTTTTGCTATTATGAAGCTGAATCTGCCAATTAATTTACAGGTTTTAATTCCTGCAGTTGAAAATGCTATTTCTGCAAATGCGTTTCGCCCGGGAGATGTGCTTACTTCGAGAAGTGGGAAAACAGTTGAAATTGATAATACGGATGCAGAAGGTCGTTTAATTTTATGTGATGCAATTACTAAAGCGGTTGAAGAGGAACCAGATTTAGTGATTGATTTTGCAACCTTGACTGGTGCAGCAAGAATAGCTTTGGGAACTGAGGTTCCTGTTTTTTTTACAAACGATGATTCTTTAGCAGCTGAATTAATGACTGGTTCCAAAGTTACAAATGATCCTATTTGGCAGTTACCGCTTCATAGTGAATATCGTTACATGTTAAATAGTGATATAGCTGATATAACAAATTCTGCTGCAACAGGATACGGTGGTGCCATCACTGCAGCGCTATACTTGAAAGAATTTGTTCCGATTGAGACTAAATGGATCCATTTTGATGTTATGGCTTACAACATGCGGGCTAGAGCGGGTCGCCCTAAAGGGGGGGAAGCGATGGGGCTTCGAGCAGTGATAGAGTTTTTGAAAAAACGTTATACAGCATAAAGTTAAAATGATTGATTCACATAAGTTTTCAGTAGCACCAATGTTGCATTGTACTGACAGTCATTTCCGGTATTTAGCACGTTTAATGTCTAAAAACTGTCTGTTATATACTGAGATGATAACTACTGGCGCGCTTATCTATGGTGATCATGATCGGTGGCTCAAGTTACACAAGGAAGAAAACCCTATTGCATTACAACTTGGTGGCAGTAACCCAATTGAAATGGCTAAGTGTGCAACGTTTGCTGAAAAATATAAGTTTGACGAAGTAAATATAAATGTTGGGTGCCCTAGTGATCGTGTGCAAGCTGGAAAGTTTGGTGCTTGTCTAATGTTGGAGCCAAAAATTGTTGCGAATTGTATTAAGGCAATGAAAGAGGCATCAAATGTAGAAGTGACTGTGAAAACTCGTATTGGTGTTGACAATAAAGATGGTTATGATTTTTTACGACAATTTGTAGAAGAAATTGCATCAGCAGGATGTAATAGAGTGATCGTTCATGCTCGCAAAGCGTATTTGTCTGGTCTTAGTCCAAGGCAAAATAGAAATGTGCCTCCTCTTCATTATGAGTATGTATATCGCCTTAAACAAGATTATCCTGAATTAAGCTTTATTTTAAATGGTGGTTTGAAAAGTAAGTCGGAAATACTCACACATCTTCAAGAATTAGATGGGGTAATGGTGGGACGAGAAGTTTATGATAATCCATATTTCTTGTCTGATGTTGATGGAATAATTTATGAAGACGATACACCTTCATTCTCACGATTAGACATATTGAATGAGTATTTGTTTTATATGCAAACAGAGTTAGATAAAGGTGTCCCTTTGAAAATTATGGCTCAACATGTGTTTGGGTTATTTAATGGATTGCCGGGTGCAAGAGCATGGCGTCGTTATTTAAGTGAGAATATTTATACAAAAGATGCTGGGGTAGAAGTGATTAATGAAGCAGTCAAATCTATTACTGAGTTTGAGCAAGTTGCTATAGCTAGTTAAATAATGCTTTATATTTATGATGAGTAGAAAAATATTGGTAATCCTCAATTCTATCAATATCTCTTACTTTCGGTAAGCAGCTGTATTCCCAATATAATTTCTCTATTTTTGAGATAGTCTGTTCAAGCACGTCACTAGTGCTCCAGTTAATATCTTCAAAAATGGATTTATGAATCTGATTTGCACCTATTAGAGCGTAGCCACCATCTATTGTAGGTCCAAGAGTGATTTTGTTACCCGAGTCTAATTCGTTAAATGCCATAGCAATATATGAAGAATCAATTTCCAGACAATCTGATCCAACTAATATTATATTTTTATTTCCAGACAATTGTTTGTTGATGGCGTGATACATTTTATCACCAAGATTCCCTTTGGATTGTTGTTTTAATGATAATGAATATTTGTTTTTTAATTCACAAAAACTACTGTGATTAATATCAGGATAGCAATAAAGTATCACTTTATAATTACCATGTTGATGATCTTGGGTAATGTTTAAAAGAGTTTGATTTAATAGAATTTCATAAATTTTAGCCGCATGATCTTTCCCAAGATCTGCAGCCAATCTCGATTTGACCTTGCCTGGTTCAGGGTGCTTACAGAAGCAGATAACAATATTATCTTTCTTCATTTAAGAATAATATTGTTTTGAAAGTTTATCAGTAGAAACCCCAAAGAAGAATTTAGCGCGAAGTATCCACATTAAGATTATAGTTTTGATAACACCATGTTTTTCCCATTTTCTACTAGAAGTAATTACAGCTTCGCTTAAGCATATAGGGGCGGAATGTTTTTTTAATCGCTTACTAAATTCTATATCTTCCATGATTGGTATGTCAGCGAATCCTCCGCAGGCAAAATATACATCACGTTGTATAAATAAAGTTTGATCGCCAGTAACAATGCTAGTTATACAACTGCGTTTATTCATAAACCATGCAATGATTTTGAATATATATTTTTTATTTGTAAACGTGACGTTAAATCTACCCCATGTTGCATTTTGATTGCTAATCGCAGTGATTATTTTGTTTGTAGCAGTTAATGGCATTAATGTATCAGCATGAAGAAAAACAAGAATATTATAATTACTGGCTCTGGCTCCTGTATGTAATTGGTACCCCCGAGAAGCTTTAGTATTAATGCACTTGCAACCAAGTTCCTCTGCAGCCAACATGGAGTTATCTGTGCTGCCGCCATCAACCACTATAATTTCATGCCCTTGAGCCAATAAAGCTTTTAAATAAAGTTGTTGTCTGGTGAAAAATAAACTTTCATCGAGCACAGGAATTATGATTGATAGCTTATGCATTGATGGAATTTTTTTTGGTTAACACGTTAAATCGTTGATTAATAGCGTAATTTAACATTATCCAATGGCCTTAAATTTGGTACAATTATCCAATAGCAAAGCAAACAGTTATTCAATAATAACAACAATGAATAATTAGTTTATATTAGCGGAGAAGAATATGAGAGTCGTCCCCCAATTACTGTTTAAACTAAATTTCCTTTTAATTGTATTCCTTATTTTTGTAATTACCCCCGCCGCATTTGGAGCTGGTTTTCAAATTAGTGAACAAAGTGGTACCGGGTTAGGGCGAGCCTTTGCGGGTTGGGGTGTAATTAATGATGACTTATCGAATGCATTTTATAATCCCGCTGGATTAACTCAAAAAAAAGGTACTCAAATACAAGTGTCTGGGTATTTAATTGATGGGGAATCTAGGTTTGATGCAGTCGAAGGTGCAAATAATACAACTTTTGGTGGCGGAGCATTAGTAATTCCAAATTCTGGTCGTAATGAAGATGGCGCTACTTTTGCAGTAGTACCAAATTTTTACTTCACTATGGATTTAACTGATAAATTGAAATACGGATTCTCAATAACGGCTCCATTCGGTCTAGCAACAGATTATGGCCGTGATTGGGTCGGTCGTTATCAAGCAAATGAATCTGAACTAAAAACAATAAATATAAACCCTTCACTTGCATTCCAGGTATCGGATACATTTTCAGTTGGTGCCGGTTTAGTCGCTGAATATGCTGAAGCTACATTAAGTCAAGCATTGTCAAATGGACCAGGACAGCCTGATGGATTTTCAGAGGTGGAGGGAGATGATTGGAGCTATGGATACACTTTAGGTGTCATGTATCATCCAACACCAGATTTTAGAGCAGGTATTGGTTACCGATCAAAAATTTCGCATGACCTCGATGGTGAAGATAACGACATCACTGGTGTGCCAGCACTTGGCGGAAGTTTGTCTGCAGATGTTTCTGCTAGAGCGACTTTGCCGGAAACAATTCATGCTGGAATATTTAAAAAATTTGCGAATAAATGGGGTTTGTCGATTGGATTCAGATGGACAAGATGGAACCGACTGCAAGAGATTGTTGTAGTAACTGATAGTCCTTTCGTTCCTGATGGTGTTTTAGAACTTAATTGGGAGAATTCATATTCAGCGAATATTGGAATCGATTATTTTTATTCAGATAAATGGACATTTAGAGCTGGGTATATGTTTGATGAATCTCCAACAAATGATAATGACCGAACTCCACGTATTCCAGATGAGGACCGCAACTGGTTCGCAGTGGGCGCAAGCTACCACCCAAATGACCATCTTCAACTGGATGTGGGCTATACACATATACTTGTTGATGATGCAGAAATTAATTTAGCAACACCTATAGCTAATGGAGCAGGTACAAGTAATTTAGTCGGTGAATATGAAGATCCAAATGTAAATATTTTAAGTCTACAAGCAGTATATAAATTTTAAATTCCATCTTTGAGCCTTGCTTAAGTAAAAGTTTTCGAGCGAATTGATAACAGCTATATTGGCTGCATACTTTAAATTGGCAGCCAAGGCATCAAAATATACCTCTAAATAGGTGGAACAAAGGCAAGTCTCAATATTCTTGCGCCATGTTTTGCATGCAAATTGTAAACTTATGAAACAAGTTTAACGAATATCGCCTGATAATCGGATAACCTCACAAAACCTAAGACAGAAATTGTATATTATCTACAATTGATAATTACAAGCACGTTCAGGGCTATATTTCAGTCTAAATTCTGAATAATAAATAATTCAGCTTTCGTGTTTAAAAATAATAAGTTTTTAAAATCTGGGTATATGAATGAAAGCTATACAGAATAATAATGTTTACTTTTTCACAACAATTCTACTTACAGTTTTATGTTTGATTAGCTCAGCAAATATTTATGCATCAGATGCTACTGCGGATATTCAAGGTGTCTTTTCAGCAGCAGGTAACTCGAATTACACAATCGGTGCCGATACCTATACATTTGGAAATGGAAATGATTTAAGTCTTACAGGTGTTACTGGTGTAAGTGGATTCCAATATAACTTAACTCCCCTAACAAGCCGTGTTGTATTGAACAGGGTTGATAACGCAGCGGTAGAAGGTGGTCCAAGGACAAGATTTTATGTTGAAAGGTCTGGTGGAACAGGTACATTCAATTTTGAGGGTGCTTTACCAGGGACATCAAATAATATCAGTATGGAAGATGTGCTTGGTGGAACAATTCTTAACCGTGGAGCATTAGACTTATTTCTAAATGTTGATACGGGAAAGGAGTTAGCGGGTAATATCGAGAGAGTTGACTACATATTTGACTCTGGTATTCAAGCGCCATCAACCGTGCCATTACTTAGTGAAGGCGGGCATTTATATATAGAAAAAAATGCAAATAATCCTGCACAAATTGCTGCCATAACAAGCCTTGATGCATTTGGAAACCCCGCGACGTACGGGCCATTGTTTTCAATAGGTACCGGGCAAATTCAAGATGCAACCATTAATGGTGCAAATAATACTTTTGCTTGGTCTTTTCTTTTTGATCAATCTCCAGTTGGAATAAATTATACTGCCGGCGCAAATCCATCTAGAACTCGCGACTCTAATGAGCAAATTGGTGGTGCAGTTATTACATTTGCTGATTTAGGTATAACAACTGGACAGACTTATTTCGGAGTTTCCTATTTTGATGGAAACATAACTCAAGCCGATGTAGATTCGAATGCTGTAAACCTCGTAACACTTGCAGGGGTTGATACGACAACTGTAGGAGGAGTAGGCCAATCTGGTGGTGCTGATTTTGGTGGCGGTCTTGGTGGGTTTCTTTTAACTGCTGCTGCTGCGGCTGATGCGTCATCGATTGAATTAGTGAAATCGGTAACGTCGGTGGCGGATACAAATGCCAGCACCGTGTTTGGTGATGCGGGCGATACCGTAACGTATGAATTTACGGTTGAGAACACAGGTAACACATCACTTGCAGCGATCACTGTTAATGACACGGGTCTTGCGGCGTTACCTGGAACGCCGGGTGCTTTTGTAGCTAATGGAGCTTTTGATGGCGACTTAGCGGTGGGCGAAGGTCCGGTAGTGGTTGGCACCATAACCTATGTATTAGATCCTGCGGATATTACGACGGGTTCAGTAACGAACACGGCGACGACACAAGCGACGGCGGTAGCATCCGGTGCGGGTGGCGTACCGATTCCTGGTACACCGATCGGTGCAGCCAATGCGGTCACCGACAACAGTGATACGGGCACCGAACCGACCGCTGTAGATGGCACCAACGGTAATGTAGTAGATGTTGCAGATCCTTCTGCAGAAAACACAGATGGTGTAGCGGGTAATGATGGAGATGAGCCAACGGTTCTGACACTTAACATGCCTGCCATCAATACAGTGAAAGCGGTAAGTACTACAACGCCACCGGTTAACAATGGTGATGGCACTTTTAATGTAACGTATGAATTAATCGTTGAAAATACTGGCGGTATACCTCTAACTAACATTGGATTTACAGATTTACCAAGCGCTGATTTAGCCTTAGCAACGGTGAGTGTCGTAACACAACCAAATATTACTGGTGGCACTGTACCGATAGGGAATCAGCCCAGCACAGATACATATCCGGCATTATTTACGGGTACCGATGGAACGATTAATCCAGGTGAAAGGATCATTGTAAGTTACGTGCTGCAAGTGAACCCAACTCTAGCAGCAGATCCAAATGCTTTGACTAATCAAGCAACTGTTACGGGTGAAGATCCTGCTGTACCGGGGATCGTTGCAGTCACAGATGATAGCGATAGTGGTACTGATCCATCTAATGACAATCCTGGTGCGCCAGGTAATGGCACTGGTCCAAATCCAAATGACGATCCAACTCCGCTGTTTTTAGCAGTAGGCGATAATTCTATCCTACTTTCAAAGCGTGCCTCACGTAATGAAGTATCTATTGGTGAAGTGGTGCAATACACACTTGAATTACAAAACCAGCAAGCAACAAACATTGTTGCTGCAGATGTTATCGATAATATTCCTGGTGGTTTTCAGTTTGCATCTGGTTCCGGATTGCTCATACGAGCAGGCGCAGATAATGTAATAGATTCAGTAGATGATATTGCTACTTCAATTGAACCAACAGGTGGCGACCCCATTACTTTTAATGATGTAGACATAGCAGCAGGAGAAACTATTCTGATTCGTTACTTCTTACGTGTCACTTCTGGTGTAGTGGAGGGTGAATACACCAACGTTGCACAAACATTTGGTGTGACTGCAAATGCGATTAGTAATATTGCTAATGCAACTGTACGTGTAGTTCAAGATCCTATCCTTCAGAAAACTACCATTATTGGTAAAGTGTTTGCCGATTTAGATGAAGATGGCTGGCAAGATGAAGGTGAATTTGGTTTGCCTGGTGTTCGTATTGCAACGGTAGAGGGGTTAATTATTGAAACCGATCAACATGGTCGATTCCATTTGGCAGATGTTGATGGTGGCAGATGGGAGCGTGGTCGAAACTATATAATGAAAGTTGATCCATCTACATTACCTGAAGGGTCTGAGTTCACTACTGAAAATCCTCGCGTCTTACGCATTACTCAATCATTGATGAGTAAGTTTAACTTTGGTGTAAAACTTCCAGCTCAACAACTCACGCAAATTGTGCAAGAAATGTTGAATGGTAAAGAAGTAATAGAAGTTAAAACACTCAGTAGTATTGTTGAAGCAGTTCGATTCAGATCGGGCAAATCTGACATACCTGATGATTATGTTGACTCGTTACAAAGAGTAGTTGATTTGCTATCCAATAAAGATGTTGTCAGCGTAGAAGTGATTGGTCACACAGATACTGATGAATTATCTGCAAATGCAAGATCTATATATATAGATAATTATGGACTATCGAATGCGCGTGCGGAACAAGTCGCAAATGAAATTCAAAATTTATTAAGTATTTCTGCTGATAAATTTGAAACTAAAGGTTTTGGACCAGATAAACCCATTGCTAGTAATGCAACAGAAGCGGGCAAGGCAAGAAACCGTCGTGTTGAAATACGTGAAACACATGAAGAAAAGGTTTATCAAGAAACATCAAAACAACAAGTGGTTAATCGTCAGGCGTCTTTACCTAATGGTGGACAAATATGGGCGATTGAAGATCCTTCAAAACAGGATCCACGACTAGATGTGTTGTTCCATGAACCGGTTGTAATAAATGATGATAAAGCACAGGCTCCAATTAGCTTTAGTATGTATAGTAATTACTTAGCGTTTATTGATCATTGGCAAGTTGAAATATATCGAGAAAACAATGTCGATATCATTAATCCTATCGCTGTGCTTAAGGGTGATGCTACAAATTTAAATAGCACCCACAAATGGGAAGTGAGTGAATTAACCGCACGCGACATGCGCGAGCCATCGCTTTGGTATGTTTTACGTGTATTCGATAAAGAAGGTAGACAAGATTCTACTTCTGCTAAACGTTTGGCCATTACAAATACTTCGGTTCCTGGTGTTGGTCTGCAAGATGATATTGATCATGAAGCATTAGCTCGTAGTATCTATTCTCAATCTAGTTTAGATAAACAATCCATTCCGTTACAAGGTTCGCGTGTAAGAGTAAATGGCCGAAGCATTGATACGGATAAAACATTGCTTATTAATAATGTAGTGGTGCCGGTAAGTGACGCGGGAAGTTTTGTTCATGAACAACACCTGCCTATAGGTGAGCATGCATTAAATATCCAATTACTGGATAAATCACAAAATAATCAAAAAGTTGAGCGTGAATTATCCGTAAAAGTTGATGGGAAATACATGTTCTTAGTAGGTCTAGCTAATCTGACTGTAGGTGAAAATAATTTGGGTGGAAACATAGAGGCCCTTGGTGATGATGACCACTTTGATGAAGATGTATGGGTAGATGGTAGATTGGCTTTCTACTTGAAAGGTAAAGTAAAAGGAAAATATTTAATTACTGCGCAACTCGATACAACTGAAGCAGAACTTAACGATTTACATGATCGAATAGATGATGAAGATCCAACAGCTATTTTTAGGCAGTTAGATCCTGATAAGTATTATTCTGTATATGGGGATGATTCTACTACGATAGATGATACAGACAGCCAAGGTATGTTCTATTTACGTGTTGATTGGGATAAAAGCAGTGCATTGTGGGGTAACTACAATACTGATTTAACTGGTACTGAATTTGCACAATATAATCGAAGTTTATACGGCGCAAAACTTGAGCATCGTAATTTAAATACTACTCAATTTGGTGACAACAAGCATGAATTACATGTATTTGCTTCTGAAGCACAAACTGCAGCAGCACATAACAGCTTTAATGCTACTGGAGGCTCACTTTATTATCTACGTGATACACAAGTGGTCCAAGGGTCTGAGAAAATTTGGGTAGAAGTTCGTAGTCGTGATACAGAACAAGTGGTTGAAAACTACGTTCTAGTACATGGCCAAGACTATGATATCGATTATTTACAAGGTCGTATTATATTGACACGACCATTAACACAGATAGATATAGGGTCTGGGCCCAGCATTATTAAAGATGCGCCGCTTGAAGGTAATGATGTATTTCTTCTTGCAGATTATGAATATCGGCCAGATGCATTTGAGGCAGATGATTTAACTGTTGGTGCACGCGGCAAAGCTTGGATTAATGACTATATTGCATTAGGTGGCTCTTATGTCGATGAAGAACGTGATGGAGTTGATTACGAGCTGAAAGGTGCAGATGTAACATTACGCGCAGGCAAAGGAACGTATTTGAAACTTGAGTATGCTGAAACTGATGCTCAACAAGCTGTGAATAGTTTTGCTTCTGCGAATGGCGGTATTAGTTTCAATAGTTCCAACCAGCAGGCTTTGTTAGGCAACACGGATACAGATGGTGAAGCTTTAGGTATTGAAGGGCGTATTAATCTAGCAGAAATAACCAATAGCCAAGAAGGTTTTATAATGGCTTGGTACAAAGATCGTGACAGTGGGTTCTCTTCTGTTTCACGTTTGGATGATGGAATTGAAACCACCGATGTTGGTTTGCATGCTGAATGGCAAGCATCTAATGCATTACAACTCTCTACCAAAATTACAGATCTTGAAAAAGACGATCAAAGAGATCTGTTGAATGCTAGCGTTCAAGCTGATTATGGCTTAACAGATAAGTTATCGGTGGGTGCAGAACTGCGTTATGAAGATATTGATGATCAAACCGTTGCTGATCTCGATGGAGATGCAGTCTTAGGTGGATTAGCACTGCGTTACAAACTCAGCGAACAAACAGATATTTATACTAGTGGGCAGGCGGTACTAAGTGATAGTGGAGATTACGAAAGTAATGCACTAGCTACAATTGGTATAAATAAACAAGTAAATCATAAACTTGCACTCAAAGGTGAAGTCGCGACGGGAGACCGTGGTGATGCAGTTGTGTTAGGTGGAGAATACGCAATTACTCCTAATATGAATCTGAGTTTAAATGCAGGTTTTGGTAGTGGTGCGACAACAAGCGTGGGAACCAACTACACGACATCAAATGGTTTGGAATTATATGGAAGTTATGCAGTAGACCCAGATCGCACGGATGGCGGTAATGATATGTTTACCTTTGGTAGTCGAAGACATTATCAAAATGGTTTGACTATTTACAGTGAAAGTCAGTTTGGTGAAGGTGACGAAGAGCAAAGTGCAGCACGCACATATGGGTTAGATTATGAACTCACTAATCAATGGCGATTAAGTGCATCATTACAGACTAATGATCTAGAACGTGATTCGGGTGATATCGATCGTCGAGCTGCAACTCTAGGTGCAAGTTTTAAAGGCAAGGATCTAAAGTTTGGTTCGGTGCTGGAGTATCGTGAAGATGATGATAAGTCCCTCAACAGTGATAATACACAATGGGTGACTTCTAATACTATTGAGTGGCAAAAAAGTGAAAGCTTAAAATTGTTGGGTAAACTAGATTTATCAACCACACATAGCGATGCAAGTAAAAATGATGAAGGAAAATACGTCGAATTAGACTTAGGTTTTGCCTATCGTCCTGTTGGGAATGATCGATGGAATATTTTGGGTAAATATACTTTCCTATATGACTTAGCAGTCACTGGGCAAGACACGGCGCAACCAGATGAACGCAGTCATATATTTTCTCTAGAAGCTCTCTATGATCTTAATAATCAATGGGAGTTAGGCGGTAAACTTGCATATAAAGCGGGTGATACTAGATTACAAAGAGGAAGCGGACCATGGTTTGAGACGGGTGCTCATCTTGCTGTCGCAAGAGCTCGTTATCATGTCATTAAAAACTGGGATGCACTTCTCGAATACCGTTGGTTAGAAAGTGAAACAGAAGATGATGAAAAACATGGTGCCCTTGCCGGTTTGTATCGTCATATCGGCAAGCACATGAAAATAGGTGCCGGATATAACTTCACTGACTTTAATGATGATTTGACTGATAATGATTATGATAGTGATGGTTGGTTCATTGATGTCATCGGCAAATACTAAATAATTTATAGCTAAGAATCCTTTAGCAGTAATTGTTAAAGGATTTGTGTGTGTAAATGCTATTTAATAATCAACATAAGTTTGAATTTTCAAATAATCGCACATAAATAATCCATACAAATTGTAGTTTATTTGCTACTTCTTATTTTAAATTCCTAAATTAACCTTAAATATAAGTGTTTTATACAAGCATGTGATTTATGGGGTTGATTGATTTATGTATTTTAATTGTTTAATTGTCATATTCAGATAAAGTAAATTATCATGTAGTTCTGATAAGTGGATAAATAGTCCACATTATAATAAATATAAAAAATCAGGATGGAGAGTATGAGAGCGATGAATATCGTTTCTCGTTTGCTAATAGTATTTGTTGCAGCATTCGTTGGAACAAATGCTTGGTCTCATAATAATTTAGCAGACTGGTTAACTGGAGAGAAACTGGAACAAACATCGGCACATCTAGTCGATGATGATCCGTGGCTGTCTAATAATAAAATTCTATTAGCAAATAATGGCAATCTTACATCAGCAGATCTTTCATTAAATGTTTATATAAATTCACAGCCATCTGTAAATGACCATGTCACTGCGGTAATTAGAATTAATAATAATGGTAACGACGATGCGATAATTTCTGTGGAAACTTTAATTCCTTCGGGGTATCGAAATATTCATCTAATCTCTGATAACGGATTTGAAGATAATGGTGTAATTAACTGGAATAATTTACATATCGCTTCGGGGCAGCGATTGGATGTCACTTTTAGGATTCAAGTTAATGAACCTACTGGGAGTGATAGTGAATATAAGCTTGTTGGACAAATAATATCTAGTAATCAACCAGATCCAGATTCATCCCCCAATAACGATGATGGTGATCAAAGTGAAGATGATGAGGATAATGCTTCAGTTCAACCAAAACCAAATGAAGCAGATTTATCGCTACATAAGAATGTAGATAAACCTAATGCCCTAATAGGGGAAGTAGTTACATTTACAATTACTGTAAATGACGCTGGACCAAGTGGTACGGATTATGCGTTAGAAGATTATATTCCATCCGGATTTAGTAATATATCTAATATCAATAAGGGAGGTTTATTAACTGGAAATAAAATTAGATGGGGAGGACAATGGATAGACGCACACGAAACTCAAGAGTTTATATTCACAGCAACGGTTGAAACGCCTGATTGTAACGCTACAGATCAATACAAAAATGTTGCACAAATCACTCATAATGATAGGCCAGATCCTGACTCCACACCAAACAATGATAACGGCGATCAAAGTGAGGATGATGAAGATTTTGCAATTGTCACTCCAAAAACAAATATTTGTGATCAAGACAGTGCGGATTTATCATTAGAAAAAGGCGTTAATAACGCGACCCCGAATGTAGGGGATACAGTTGAATTCTTAGTAGCCGTGAACAATAGTGGTCCTAATGCGGCGACCAATGTAAGCATTTCCGATGTGGTGCCGTCTGGTTATACCAACATTACCAATATCAGTAATGATGGCACATTTAGTGGTAACACGATTACTTGGACCTTGGCTAACATCGAAGCAAATGATAGCGCAGTATTTGCATTCAATGCTGAGGTTGTGGCACCTACGGGTACGGCGAATGAATATGTAAACACTGCACAAATAACCGCGAGTGATCAACTGGATCCGGACTCTACCCCGAACAACGATGATGGGGATCAAAGTGAAGACGATGAAGACAATGCCGTGGTTACCCCAAATGTTGGACAAGGTACGGCAGATCTGTCATTAACGAAATCTGTGAATAACACTTCTCCTTCATCTGGTGAGGTGGTTACTTTTACAATTTCAGTGAATAACGATGGACCGCTTGATGCAACAAATATTGAAGTGATTGATATCGTTCCTACTGGTTATGTGAATATTCAAAATGTTAGTAATGCAGGAACAGTTAATGGAAATATTATTACATGGTCAATACCAAGCTTAATAGTTAATAACAATATTGATTTAAGTTTTGATGTAGAAGTTATATCAGTTACTGATCCTACTACTGAATATGTAAACACGGCACAGATTACTGCGAGTGACCAACTTGATTCGGACTCCACCCCAAATAATGATGACGGTGATCAAAGTGAAGATGATGAGGATAACGCAAGCGTAGCACCTGTTGTCGATCCTACAGGATTCTTTTATTGTGAAGATAACGGACAG
>CALAJL010000069.1 GCA_937922735.1 uncultured Gammaproteobacteria bacterium
TCTCTTGTTCGATCTACAACGGTTTTAGCTTGTTTTGCATTTAATCCGCCACCCATCAAGTAACGCAAATAAATATCATCTTCATGCACATCTGAATCTGATGATAATTCTTTAATTAAACTATATGTAAAAACAGACATCATCTTGCGTATATCCCTTGCCTTATCTTCTGCAGGAACTGGAAGATTTTCTGTAGCCACCTGTATGATTTTGTGCGTTTGACTACAAAATTCTTCTAAATTGTGAATTTCTGCCATAGTTTCTATTTATCGTTTATATTTATCTTCGTGATACCGCAATTCGAATAGCATCTAATTTTAACTGCGCATGCTGCATAAACTCTTCAACTTGAGCGGTTGTTGCTTCTAAATATTCTATTTCTTCTTTACGTATATTGGGGTTAACCTTAGACAAAGAAACTAATCGCTCTAATTCTGCTGCTTGTTGTCTTTTCATAGTCTCAGTAGCTTGCTTAACAATTTCAGCCATTTCTACTTCTGCAATCTCATTTGCATGTTCAATCAATTCAGTAACTTGAGCACGAGTATGCTTAATAATACTTTGTGCAACATTTTTCTTCACACGTTCTGCCATCCGATCCATATTTTCTAAGGTAAGCACATTACCTAAATTATTATGATTATGATCTACTAATACCCTAATAATGGCTTTTGAAAAATAATTATCCAAACGTAACATTTTTGGTGCAGCACATTGGATAGTAAAAATACATTCCAATAACACGGTGCTAGGTTTCAGTGCCTGTAATTTAACTGTACACAGACTCACATTACCAAAATCACCGGAAAGTATCATATCCATACTCCCTGCAACCATTGGGTGTTCCCATGTATGAAATTGCATATCTTCACGGACTAAGGCTTTCGTTCGATCATAGGTTGCTGTTAAACCATCTTCGGGTAGCCCTGGAAAACTATGCTCATGCATATGATCACCTGGCTGTAATACAACGCTATGTAAACTATGATATTGCTGATCTACACCAAATTGGTCACACACACGCTCCATATAGTCTGCTAATTCTAGTTGGTTGGTAGAACGCAATATATCTTCAACCACTTCCGCCGCTTGACTTGGATTACAAGAATTAAGTTCCAATAAACGATCCCTACCTAGCTGTAAAGCTTGCTGCATTTCTTCAGTTTTAGCATGTGTTTCTTGTACTAATGCCTCAAATTCATGACTTTCCTTTTGACGCAATAAACAGGCCTGTAGACGATCAGCATAAAGATGATAAACCGCTTGACCAATTGAACAAACCTGACGAAATGCATTTAACCCCTCATCGAACCAACGCAATAATTTTTCCTGCGCCCCATCTTTGTAATAGGGAACATGTATCTGCACAGTATGTATTTGACCTATTCGATCTAAACGACCTATTCGTTGCTCTAATAAGTCTGCATTGAGTGGCAAGTCAAACAAAACCAAGTGATGTGAAAACTGAAAATTTCTCCCTTCACTACCTATTTCAGAACAAATGAGTACTTGCGCACCTTCGTCTTCATCTGAGAAGTATGCGGCAGCACGGTCTCTTGCAATCAAATCAAGCCGCTCATGAAATACTGCAGAGCGGATGGCAAATTGTTGTTGCAAATAATCTTCCAAATAAGCTGCAGTTTTTGCAAGTGCGCATATCACTAATACTTTTTCATCACGGTGCTCAAGTAACCAATTTGCTAACCACTCTACCCGTGCATCTAATTTTAACCAGTTTTCACCCAATAAGCTTTCTGTGCGCAAGTATGACGCTACTTGATCTTCTATAGATTTATCCTGATCGGCTTGTAAATTAGATATTTCATGAGGAGTTTCTAAAAGATGCTTATGCAACTGACGTTGAGGAAATCCTTCTACTGCATCTCGTGTGTTTCTAAACAGTACACGCCCGGTTCCATGTCTATCCAAGATCGTTTGGATCAACCCATCGATAGCTTTTCTGGGAGATTGATTGGGATTTTGTAACGCTGCCTTAAAGTTAGCTGTCACCTCGTCACCTAACAATGAAGTAATATCAGCCAGAATACTTACATCTTTACGTAATTGTTCAGACGCATTATCCGCTAACAGTTTTTGCACCAAATCATTAACAGGTTGATAACTTTTTTCTTCTTGTCGATATTTCTCTAAATCGTAGTATCGGTCAGGATCCAATAAACGTAGTCTTGCAAAATGCCCATCAACACCAAGTTGTTCAGGTGTTGCCGTTAATAACAATAAGCCAGCGACATTTTTTGCTAGACCTTCAATGCATTGATAAGCATCACTAACACTGTCTTCAGACCATGTTAAATGATGTGCTTCATCAACAATTAACAGGTCCCAATCCACAGACATGGATTGCATATGGCGTTCTTTATTTTCAGTTAAAAATGATAATGCACACAACACACATTGTGCTGTATCAAATGGATTTCCAGGTTCGGCTTCATCTAAAGCCTGACAACGTTCTTCATCCAAGATTGTAAACTGCAAGTTAAATCGACGTGACATCTCAACTAACCATTGATGCACTAAACTATCTGGCACAATAATTAAAACACGATTCGCCGCACCCGTAATTATTTGTTGATGAAGAATCAAGCCTGCTTCAATGGTTTTACCAAGCCCCACCTCATCTGCTAACAAAACTCTAGGCGCATATCGCTTGGCTACTTGTGAAGCAATATAAAGCTGGTGTGGAAGTAGTTGCACACGTGGGCCCAATAAACCATAACTTGGAGATTTTCGAAGGCGGTGATGATGATGTAGTGTTTCTACACGCAATGAAAAGTTTTTAACCTTATCTACTTGACCAGCAAATAATCGATCTTGTGGACGACTAAACTGAACAAAGCTTTCGAGATCTATTTCTTCGAGTTCATGCGAATTCCCCTCATTATCGAGGCCTTGATAGATTAAATAACCAGCCTGATCAATCACTTCAGAAACTGTAAAACTGACCCCTTCCGAATCACTTACTTTCTCACCGACTGTATAGTGAACACGACTTAGAGGGGCATTACTAATGGCATAGGTTCTCCTTTCACCTACCGCTGGAAAACTTACTGTGACGCGACGATTTGCAGTATCTACCACGATTCCAAGTCCCAACTCAGACTCTGTATTACTAACCCACCTTTGACCTGGTACGAACTGAATATCCATTTATGCCTTAAATTTTATAGGTTGCCTTGAAAGGCTAAAACAAACCAATTCGTTAGAGAATAATCTCAATCAAGTTTTGAGTAAGATTTTATATGGCTTGAAGTGAGGATTTTAAAGAGTATTACAGATTAGTAATACGTACCAAAAGGTATAATGAATAGAACGTGGAAAACTGTCTTCAATTAGTCTGATATAGCGTTATAAAATTGCTCTTCAGAAATTTCTTTTCGATCGAAATATAGTCTGAATATTTGCTTAGATCGTGTATCGTTTTCTACAATTTTCTTTAAAAAATTGCGCATCAACTTCGACCTGTCATCTGTTGGAAGAGGCACAGTAGTAGCCATCACTCAACTCCATTTGAGTATACATTGAGGCCTTACATTACCTCATAAATGGCATTCTTTAAGCCCTTCCCTGGGCTAAGCGACAAAATTAGCCGATTAATAGAAATGCTTGTATTGTAATATTCTCAGCAATTTTCCTACAAATTGTGGTAGTTAGTCGTACTCTTAATTATAGTTACAGAAAATTGCTTTAGGATACTTTTGACAATAACGCTGTGTAAATGTCTTACATGCTCCGTTAGATGGGTTCTCTTGGCAACTGGCCGCAATTTTAGCTTTCTTACACTTATAAGCATTTGGGAATGTTTCACAAAAACCATCGAACTTGTTTAACTGGCTTTTACAGTCTGTAGACTGGGGGTCTTTCTCACACAGACTCAAATATTTAGACAACAAACATTCTCTTGCTTGTGGATTCTGTTGACAAAAAGCATGACCCGATACCGCAGATCGATTGGTTGTGGCGACAGTTTGCTTGGCTTGACTTCCTTCTGCCTCAATAACTACGAACTCACCATCATCTGGCTCAAGAGTAATAATTTCTAAGTCCTGGCTAGCTTGAACTTCTGTTTCACTGCTCGTGCTAACTGCAGAAGTAGCATCCATTTCATTCACAGCTTCAACTTCAGTATCAGCACCTACTACCGTAACTGGAGTAGCCGTATGGATGGGTACTTCTTCATATAACTCAGAACCATCAGCGGTCTCGATACGACGGTATTCTACAGCTTGTGGCCTAACTACTTCATGAGACTGCCCATGCTCGTCCACCACAATATCCACCGGCTGGCCAATGAATATTCCTGAATCTAGAGATTGGTTTGCATTAGAACTTGGCAAATCTTCTAAATACGTATCTAGAAGCTCTGCCTCTTCGGCAATTGCCCACGTTGAAACAATAAATAGAGATGCAATTAGAGAAATGTATATTTTTTTCATAGAAGCCACCTGCCTGGAAAAGATAAATACCTTACTTATTGTACCCTTTTTATTGATGATGCCGCAAATCCAGTAAAAGATGAGGAATCCATAAAGACCATTAATACAATCGCGCCAATTTCAAATAAATTTGCCTATTGGATCTTATTAATAATACTGAATACCATGCTTGTCCATAATTGTGTAATTTAGACCTGTCTGGAGCAAATATAGGAGCTAAGGCTATGGATTCAAAAGAATATAAAAAGTTCGATATGTTTGCGCTAGCAATTGGCGTAATCATTATCTTGTATGCATTAATTATGGCCTTTGTATTTCCATAACAGAAAATAAGCGTATTAACGCTTGAGTCGATAACCTGTCTTAAACATCCACCAAACTATACTCAAACATATCACCGAAAATAGTAAAACCATCAATAAGCTTAATTCAACACTCACATCAGAGACCTCGTAGAAACTCCAACGAAAACCACTTACTAGATACACAACCGGATTAAATAAACTGACGGTTTGCCATGCAGGAGGCAACATATCAATTGTATAAAAACTGCCTCCTAAAAATACTAACGGAGTAATGACCAACAAAGGGATTAGTTGTAATTGCTCAAAACTTTCTGCCCATAAGCCAATAATAAAACCTAATAAACTAAACGAAATACATGTCAGTATTAAAAAACTCAACATCCATATTGGATGTGCAATTTTTAATTCTACAAAAAATCCCGCAGTTACTAGAATAATCAAACCGATGATAAATGATTTAGTGGCTGCCGCCCCCACGTACCCCAGCACAATTTCGATAAAGGAAATGGGTGCAGATAATGTCTCATACATCGTTCCAGTAAATCGTGGAAAATAAATACCAAAGGAAGCATTAGAAACACTCTGGGTAAGTAAAGCCAACATTATCAAGCCAGGCACGATAAATGCGCCATATGAGATCCCTTCTACACTTTCTATTCGACTCCCAATAGCAGAACCAAATACAACAAAATACAAAATAGTAGAAATTACCGGTGATGCGAAACTCTGTAAAATAGTATTCCACGCGCGTAGCATTTCATACTTATAAATCACTTTAACGGCTTGCGTATTCATGCGCTACCTTCATTATTCACTTTCACTAAACCGATAAATATATCTTCTAAAGAACTCTGCGAAGTATTTACGTCTTTCAATAGCAAACCACTTTTATCTACTGCACGTAATAATTCTGCGATTCCTGTGTGTTCACTATAACTATCATAAGTATAGGTGAGTCGACTACCATTGCCCGACAACTCTAAAGACCAAGTCCATAATGATTCGGGAATTGATTCAATGGTTTGCTCTAACTCAATCATCATTTGACGTTTACCTAACTTATGCTTTAACGCTTCTTTATCATCGACTACAATAAGTTCACCTTCATTAATAACTCCCACTCTATCTGCAATTTCTTCAGCCTCTTCAATATAGTGTGTGGTTAAAATTATAGTCACACCTGTCTGCCGCAATTTTTCAACCAATACCCACATATCTTTACGCAACTCCACATCTACCCCAGCTGTGGGCTCATCTAAAAACAATATGGAAGGTTCGTGCGATAATGCTTTTGCAATTAATACACGTCGCTTCATGCCACCTGACAGTGTCAAGATATCATTATCTTTTTTATCCCAAAGCGACAAATCTTTTAATAATTGTTCAAGATAAAGAGGATTCGGTTTTTTACCAAACAAACCGCGACTGAAACAAATGGTATCCCAAACACTTACAAACATACTCAAGGTTAACTCTTGGGGAACTAGTCCAATCATGCTGCGAGTAATTCGATAATCTTTAACGATATCGTAACCATCAACCGTCACTGAACCTGCACTAGCATTAACAATACCGCAAATAACAGAAATTAATGTAGTCTTACCCGCTCCGTTAGGACCCAGTAACGCAAGAATTTCACCAGATTTAATATCAAGACTAATGTCATTAAGCGCACGAAAGCCGCCATCATAGACTTTAGATAGATTAGAAACAGAAATAATAGAGCTCATACATGATTTATATCATGTTTTAGTAATTCCTCTAATAACAGTCTGTTTTGATCAAAATTTGCACGCAAGCGATTATGTAACTGCAAAGTATTTGCGTGGCTACTTTGCAGTAATCATAGTTTAGATATAATCAGCAATTGCACCTAAGCAATAAGCTAGATCATGCTTCAAGCAAAATTGTTATCCGTAGCTTACTGAAGAACTTAATACCATACAGAATAAGGCTATAACAAATATAGCGAGTATTACTGATTCTGCCCAATTAATCTTTAGCTGTTCAAAAAACTCATGTACTTTGTGATCTAGATTAAGTGCACTCATAACTAATAACCTCTCTCGCAATTAAGCTTATGAATTAGACTTACATTTTACTTTTGAATGTTGCGTTCTACAAATGAATCACACTATATTTGTATAACAAAAATTAAAATACAGATTAAAAATAGCGCAAGAATGACGCTATTGCTTGGGAATAAATCTAACTAATACTTAAGATTAAAACTTAGTATAGTCATTAGTACGTCACTAAGGATTGTATAGGCGCTTTTGGCAATCTTGACCGACCTTCTAACGCTAATAACTCAATAATAAACGCGAATCCTATTAACTCACATCCCAGCTTCTCAAGTAACTCTGCCGTTGCAGCGGCAGTCCCACCAGTAGCGATTAAATCATCAACAATTAATACACGACTTTCTGGCTTGATCGCGTTCTGATGAATCTCTAATCTATCTGATCCATACTCAAGATCATATTCAATGGAATGGATTTCTGCAGGTAATTTTCCTGCTTTACGCACTGGCACAAACCCAGCGCCAAGCTTATATGCAATGGGTGCTCCAAATATAAACCCACGTGATTCTATTCCAATCACATAATCAATTTTTTGTTGAGAAAAATGATTAGTAAAATGATCGATTACATAACATAGGCCTGCCGAATCCTGCAGCAGCGTAGTAATATCACGATAAATTATCCCGGGTTTTGGGAAATCAGGTATATCACGAATAAGTGGTTTCAAGTCCATAGACAATTCATTTAAATTCAAATTTAAAAAACATAATTAAGATAATTAATTTAGATTCTACCTTGCAAATATTTTTGTCTTTCAGTTTCCGGAAACTTCTCTATTGCATATCGCAGCATCATACGTGGCATTTTTTTATAGCAGTTTAATAAAAATAATTTCTCAGCCTCGATGCTTTTCTTTCCAACCTCTCTTAGCATCCAGCCTACTGCTTTATGTATTAATTCTTCTTTATCATCTAACAAAACTTTTGATATCTCTAATGCATCTTCAAACTCACCATTTTTAATAAAATAAAGAGTAGAAATAATTGAAATCCTTCTTTCCCATAAATTATTAGATTTTGAAAGCTTATAAAGTGGACTTTTATTTTTATTATTTAAATATGCACCGACAATCTTATATGCTGATGCATCTACCAAATCCCAACTGTTAATGTATTCAGTATTATCTAAATATAGCTTATAGATAACTGATTTTTCATGATCACTAGATGTATATTTTTCTACTAGAATAAATAATGCACATAAACGTTCTTCATGATAGTGGGATCTTAAAAGCTTCTTAGTTTCAGTTAACGAGAGATCGCTAAACTGCTTTGCATATTTCCTAAGAACAGGTACTCGAATACCCAAAAACTCATCCCCCTCTCCATACTCACCTTCTCCAGTTTTAAAGAAACGTTGTGAGTGTATAGCATACTTAGCGTCCGCTAATTCCCTAAGAATTATACTTAGTTCTACTGAGGTCATTTAATCTAGTATAAACATAAAACTAGTCGATCGACCAGAATATTACACTAGAGGCAATGTCACACAAGTTGCTCGTCAAACTAAGCGTAGTAGTACTGAGTTTAATATGATATTAATCATGCACCACTTGGAACCGAAAATGTTTAGAGAACAACTTACTTCACATTAGTATTGTAATGAATGAAATTCTAAATACCTACGCGAGTGACTATAGATTAAATTATACTAATTATTGACCAGGAGCATCATCACTGCTTTTCATACATAGTATTCGTATTCGCATCCATTTAGACTTTCGTATTGGGCGCTGTTTCCACCTTATCATTCTTAGCTTCACTTTTCTTAGCAGTTGCACGTTTACCGAATTGACGTTCGTTTAATTGCACAACATTTTCTTCCATTGCTTCAGTCACTTCATCAAGGCTACCTTGTGTATAACCATTAATACAGTTTGTACCATGCGCTATTTCGTATCGATACCAGTCTGAACCATCTGCACCAGGTGGTGGATCCGTCTTCAGGATTGATTTGATCTCGTATAGTTTACGAACTACTGGAATTTCATCTGTCATAGTTGACCATATGGATAATTCATTTATGGATGTTCAATGCCTCTGCAGTGAAGTAAATAACCACTGAAAGAATTGCTGGCTAGTTTACCAACAGACTCAACAGAAACGATATTGAATGAAGCTATAGTTTACGCTTTATTTGAGCAGATTGCGCGTCGTTTAGAATAATGACTACTAATTCATATTTCTAATAGCAATTACCTTCCGAACTAATGTTTATTTAGTAATGTTATAAACCATATATTCAACTCTTTCAGTTGTAGACTCTGTATACACCCATTCTCAGACATATTGGAAAACTTGTTAATACAGCAATTACACTCTAAAACACTAGAAGGCGCACCAAATAGAAACTGTGATTAAGGTATAGGCAAGAATTTAAAACAACTTTACAAACAGGGTTTTCATAAAAAATATAAAAATTGCGCCGCAATGTATTAAAACTTACCGATTATCTGAAATAAGATACCGATCTAATCATCATCCTCTGTGATATTCGTTATAGCCCAAGCTTAAACGCTCTAATCTAAAACAATTCAAAACAAGTTAAGGCCTGTAGCTCATTTATGCTCAATAATTGAGCAACCAAGCACTGGCTCTGTGCAAGAAAGTTACAGCTTGACATTAAACTACCATAAGTAACTGAATTTCATGAAAAACTTAAGTTGGCATATATGTTGCTATATATCTACTAAGTGAATAGTTATTGATTCACTTACTTTAAAACCATAACTAGAGGAATACATTATGAATGAGTTTTCAATGAGAATACTTTATCCGGACTTATTACTATTTGCAGTAGGAGCATCAATGCTATTCGCATTGTTACTTAACTTTTTTCAACTCTAATAGATGAATATGTCTGACATTGAGCAACCTGTGCGTCTAACTATACAACCACACTCTTTCTGCGGATCAGAACCTAAGAAAATACATAGCAATTACGTGAATGATCAAGAAGAGCTCGCGGTTGTTAGACGCACACCTTACAAACCTAGAGCAGCAGTATTTATATCAAAAAAATGATATTTACAGCTGTAAATTGAATTTATTTAGCTTGAAACTTAACTGAGTTAACAAAGTAACATTGTCTTAATATGTCAATGATAAAAAATAAAAATAATAAAAAATATTATGAAAATAAGAATAACTACGTTTCTAAAAATGATTTTTTCTACAGATTTTATTTTATTTGCAGTAGGAATATCAGGACTTATCTTAACGATATCAACCAGTTTACATGTGTGAAGCCTCCTCCTAATAAGACCTTCGCAAACATGCGCCCCGCCTAGATCCTGCGGGGCACCCTATTTGCATGAGTAAAACTGATCAACAGAACGTCATATCTAAAAAATATATACCAATCAAGAAAAATGACTTTATTCAGACTGCATGCTTGCTATGCATACTATTATCTATAATGATTCTATTTTACATTTATGGTTTACATTTATGGATAAAATAGATTTACTAATTACAATGCGAGTAATACCTATTGACACACATTGCTAGCTACTTAGAATTTAAGACTTAGCGCTTTTCACCGCCTCTTGAATTCGAGTCGCAATATCTGCCGCCTCTAATTTATTGGTTAACTGAGAAAATTTTTCTCCGCTTTCAGCATTTAGCAATAGCATAAAACCAGTTTTACCTGCATTACTTTCATACACATCACTAATACCTAGTGTTGATGCCATCATAGCTGCCTGATGCTTGGTAACCTCATCGGTTAAATCTAACGTTACGAATAACACATCTTGAGTATCAAGCTCTGCTTCTTCACGAGCTTGAGTGATTTTTGGGTCTAGCGCCTTACAACTGCCGCACCAATCCGCATAAAAAAGCACACCATACACAGCGGGCTTAGCGGTAGAGTCTTCCTCCCCATGAGAGGTCAATGGTAAAGCGATGAATAGCATAGGAATAAGTAAAAATATAAGTTTTCGCATCTTTTCTCCAGAAATTATTTTTAACATACTTAATCAAGACCGAATATTTAAGAGTTTAATTACACTATATTTGCACTTTTTAACTTATTTTATCAACAATCATCACCTACACCCACTAGCAGACTTTAAACCTCAGCAGGCTGCATACAACTCATTGTGATCTACCTTAAGAAACCCATATATGTGGGCATAAAATATTTAAAACTTTCGACCGACAGACAAGGTGAGAACAGAACTAGCATTTTCCCCAAGATCTGGAATAAATCGTGATTTTAAAAAATACTGTTGATAACCAATTTTAAATTCAGGGAGAATTATGGGGTATAGATCCCCTGCATGATCAATATTATCTTCATACCCTGTCACCAACCCACCTATAGCACCCACTGTGCAGAAAAATTTATCGGAAGCACATACATTATAACTATACGCTAGGCCAACATATGCAGAAGTGTCGTCATAAGAATTGTTAAAAATACCACCTGTAGCAGACCATCGTTCCTTAAAGAAATACGACAAGCCTAATCCATAGTTATCTTCTTCGTAACCATCATCATCAAAGTGGTGTGAAGTAAGGTGTAATTCAACTTCGAAAGTTTCTGCCATAGCGACACCACTAATGAATAGCATGCTTACTAGTATTATTTTCATCATATTACTAAATACGCTCTTTTCAAAAAGTGTTCAAAAAATACTATATGTGCAGGCAGACTACTTAATTACAAAAATCAACTATAACGAAAATCAGAACCTTACGCATAGTAGCTCTCATATTAAAGACAAGAAAAGAGCGACAAATGTATGACGTTTTTAGATCGATGAATATTTCAACTAAGCAGCTAAGTGTTATTCAATACTGCCTTGAAACGGAAGATGTGCCCTACGTTGAGCAAGCTTCAATCTAGCCACACGTGATTCAAGCTTATGAATTTTAGTTAAACTTGCAGAGTAAAGGCCTTGATAGGTTCCCACTCGTTCCTCAGAGGCCTGAAGTCGCTGACGCAAGTCAAATGTTTTGGGATCATGCTCATAAGTCATGCATCCAATCTTACATCAATATAGTCATCTTTCGCAGGTTGCATCATGCGCACAACCTCTTCACGATCTTCTGAATCAAACCAACCACTAAACTCGTCTTGCTCAAGTATCACTGGCATTCTGTGATGTATCTCTGCCATTTTTTTATTCGGAGCTGTGGTCAAAATAGACATAAACATCTCACCCGTATCATGGTTAATTTCATATAACCCACCAAAAGCAAATCCATCGGCTTTAGCAGGACGGATTTTATAGCGATCTCGTTTACCTTTTGCTTGATTCTGATCCCATTCAAAAAATGCACTTGCAGGAATAATGCAACGGTTTGCATGCATAGCCTTACTCCAAGTTTTCTTATCCCACGCTTCAGCACTGCGGGTATTAATAAGTGGTTGCTTGCTAAATGATCGCACCCATCCCCACTTCATTTGCGCAAACTCATTGCCATCATTAGTTCGAATTGCAACAGTCACCTCGTTTGTAGGATATACCTGTTCACGTGCTGTAAATGCTATTTCTGCATCAATCAATGCCTCAACAATAGACCTTGGTGCAGAATCTAAAGAAAAACGACCGCACATTATATTTTCTACCTAATATATTTTTACTAGAAATTATTTTGAATTGTTTTGAAAATTAGTTGGATATTACTTGAAGTAATACTCTCGTCATGCGGCCAACATTCCCCTAACGACAAGTATTTCTTAACTGGTTAGTATACTCTTTATATTCTTTCTTAAGCTTTTCAGGTATTGCTCGCCAATCACAATTTCGAATCGCACCTTCTAATGCATACAAATAAGCAGCATGATATTTGCTACAAAATTGTCCATTTTCATATAGTTTTAAAAATGCTTTCTTAGCGCCCATCTTGCGTAACTTTAAGGGGCTATCAATCCCAATATTGACTAGTTTTTTAGCCATAATTGGGCCAATATTTTTTAATTCTTTCTGCAATTTTGCTTCTATATTTTTAGTCATTCCAATCTCTATCGCACACATTCAAATGAATATTTTTTTAGAGCACCGGTAGACATAATCACTATATGCTAAAATGAATCCTCAACCACTAATTCTTGTAAGGGTACTTGACCAGGTTTTGGCCATGGCTTCTCAGTACCTTTACCAATTGCCACCATCGGCCCCATTACATAATCCTTGGGCAGGTTAATAAGCTCAGCTACTTTCTCTATATCAAAACCAATCATCGGACAAGACTCATACCCCATTTCTTGTGCAGCGAGCATCAAAGTCTGCATTGCCATTCCAATAGAACGCTGGGCTTCATCACGTTGCAATACATCATTGCCTTCATGGAAGGGTCCCATCCAATTTACTAACAATTCTGCTACTTCTTTTGGCGCATTCTTCCAATATCGCTCAGGTTCTTTATTCCAGGCCTTAACATCTGCAGTGAACAATATTAATAATGAAGCATCCGTCATTTGTGCTTGATCATTACCAAATTCAGTGCGAATTTTACTGCGAAGGTCCGCATCACGAAGGATGACAAAACGCCAGTGCTGTATATTAAAACTGGTAGGTGCTTGTATGGTAGCTTCAAGTAACTTGGCCTCTTCTTCTTTTGTTAGATTATGCCCAGCATCAAAATGTTTCACTGAACGACGATTATAAATTGCTTCAATTGTTTTCATATTGATTATCTGTATTATTTTAAATTGTTTTAAAAGATCTAAATAGACTATAGATCATTGCTACTTAGGTTTAATAATGCCCATTCACTCCTCATGAACAATGCTCCTAAAGGTTAGATTAATTCTTGGCTTATTTACTTTATTTGTTGGTGGTAAGCAATGAAGCCAATATTTTTGAGTTTCGCCTTTCATAATTAATAAACTACCATGATGTAAGGTTAATGAGACAGTTTCTTTGGTTTTCTTATGTTTAAAGGAGAATTTTCGTTCAGCTCCAACACTTAAAGAACCAATAGCCCCATTCTTTTTTAATTCTTTTTCTGAATCACTATGCCAGGAGACGCCTTCCGTTCCATTATGGTATAAATTGAGCAGACAAGAATTAAAACTTTCGCCAGACCTTTCCTCTGCTATTTTTTTTAACACTAACAACTCTTCAATCCAAGGCAATGCTACTTTAGTATTGCGAGAGTACGTATATACAAAGGGCTTATCTGCATACCAAGCCACTTTTCGCTTAGTTATAATCTTTTTTCCAAATATATTTATTTCATCATTTTTCCATTCAATTTTATTCAACAATTCATTGAAATAATCATCTGCTTTCTCGAAAGAGAGTACATGATCATAATAAAGTGCAATACCATCATGGTTTAAAATATTTTCAGATTCTGTCTCAAGCTTACTCAATAAGTCCATTTTAAATTTCTTCAGAAAATGAGGTAAAGTACCGTATCTTAATTGACCTCTTGTGCTAGTAGAGTGTTACTCACTTTAGCCAATTAAATTAAAGCGAAAATAACTAAGTAACTTTAGCATTAACTATCCAGCCAATTTACTCAAACCCTTGTGCTTAACTACTTTATTCGCAATGAGTCGTTGGCAGACATTAAATAAACCCTACAATACTTAAGACCCAGCCTATTAATGCACTAATGATAATGACCTTAACAATATCAATCTTAAACTTAAATAGCATAATAAATGCAATGATGCCAATAACTAATGCTATCCAGTCAATTTTACCTATTACCTCCTCTACTCCATTAAACCCATTTGGCCACAACACATGATAAGCAAAGAAGATTCCTAAATTAATAATCACACCTACCACTGCTGCAGTAATCCCTAATAACGGTGCAGTAAAGTGAAGGTCGCCACGTGTTGCTTCTATCGCTGGCCCACCTAAAAATATAAATAAGAATGAAGGTAGAAAAGTAAAAAATGTAACCACACAAGCGGCTACTATCCCTGCGAGAGGCAACATTTCAGGGCCGAATATTTCTTTCGTCCAGCCACCGACAAAGCCAACAAATGTTACGACCATAATTAATGGCCCTGGTGTAGTTTCTCCCAGTGCCAAACCATCAATCATTTGTGTACCAGTAAGCCACCCAAATTGGTCTACACCACCTTGATACACATAGGGCAACACAGCATACGCGCCACCAAAAGTAACTAATGCTGCTTTAGTAAAAAAGACACTCATTTGTGTAAGTGGATTATCCCAACCATACTTAAAATACAGTAAGGCAAATACGACTATTCCAATACTTAATCCTACTATTAAAAATGTAATTAACCTCGCCCAACTAAATTTGGCATAACTCGGCACGGGTGTATCGTCATCGATTAATGATGG
>CALAJL010000070.1 GCA_937922735.1 uncultured Gammaproteobacteria bacterium
AGTAATCCCTGCGCGATATGCCTCAACGCGCTTGCCAGGTAAGGCTTTATTAATCCTAAAAGACAAGCCAATTGTGCAGCATGTGTACGAAAATGCTTGTGCAAGTGGTGCCGATGACGTAATTATCGCTACAGATGATGAGCGAATAGTGAATGCAGCTAAAAAGTTCAACGCAAATATTTGTTTAACGTCTGACAAACATACTTCAGGAACGGATCGTATAGCTGAAGTAGCAAGTATTAATGGCTGGAGTGATGAGGTTGCAATAGTTAATGTGCAAGGTGATGAACCACAGATGCCAGCGCAGAATATTATGCAAGTTGCTGAAAACTTGTTAGCTAATCACCTTATCAGTATGTCTACATTATGTGCGCCAATTTTAGAATCGGATGATTTTCTCAACCCAAATGTGGTTAAAGTTATTTTTGATAAGAGCAATGTTGCATCAAATTTCAGTCGAGACATCACCAAACTAAATTGTAAAAATCCTGATATTGATAGAAAGGGTATATTTAGACATCTAGGTATCTATGCATATACAGTGGGATTTCTAAATACGTTTACTCGCCTTGCACCATCTTCTTTTGAGATAAAAGAATCTTTAGAGCAGCTAAGAGCCTTGCAAAATGGTTATAAGATTCATGTAGAAGTTTCAAATCAACCAACCGGTATTGGTGTAGATACAGAAGAAGATTATGCCGCACTATTAAGGTCTTCTTAACTAAGTTCATGCAGTGGAAAATAAAACAACGTAAACGTAACTATGATGGTCATTTCAAGGTTGATCAATTAGTTATCGAGCATGAATTATTTGCAGGTGGGTTGAGTAATGAATTAATACGAGAGCAAGTATCCCGGCAAAATGCAGTAGCTGTATTACCATATGACCCAGTCCGAGACGAAGTTGTGCTAGTAGAACAATTTAGAGTCGGGGCAGTAAATGACAATAATCCTTGGCTAATAGAGATAATCGCTGGTTTGGTAGAAGAAGGTGAGGAGTATGAAGAGGTGGCTCATAGAGAAGCAAAAGAAGAAGCTAATTGTATTCTAAGCGAGTTACAGCATGTAGCTTCATTCTACCCAACACCAGGCGGATTCTCAGAGCTTTCACATGTATATATAGGTAAGACAAATACTGCAAAGCTGGGTGGTGAATATGGATTACATGAAGAAGGTGAAGATATTCGTGTGCATGTTCACCCAGCAACGAAAGCTATTGATATGTTACATCAAGGAAAAGTACGTTCCGCAATCCCTATGATTGCCTTGTATAATTTTATTCAGATCAAAGATCAGTTACAGAAACTATGGTTAAGCTGAAAAGTAGCTATTCCGTATCTACTTTTATAAATATTTCGCTTCGAATGCTATTTGAGTTACGAGAAGTACTCAAAATACCACCATCATTAGATTTTGCATCGGTATCGATGCCGCCAATTTGCACCCATTCCCCAAGCTTCGTTTCTATAGTGGTGTCTGATTCTTGCACATCAATCGTGCCAGCATTTTCTTCATTGACCGTGCGGTAATGGGGTTGTACTTGTAAAGAAACTTTTCCGTTACCCGTTAATCTTGGTGTAACGTAAAAGCCGCTGGTGACATCTTGATAATCCACACTATCGTATATCGATACGCCATAACTATGTTTGATGATTGTGCGATGTTCATAGGGGCGGATCTTTCCTGCTGTGATAAATGCTTGCCCGCCTTCAATTACACGTATCATGTGTTCATAATCACGGTCAGTGCTGCTTCTGTTGCTATTGATACGAATTTTAGTGCCATTATCTTTCGGTGGGCGATCTCCAACGACAACTCGAACATCATCTCCTACCTCATAATTACCAGAAGTATTGAAGTCAGTAGACTTAGATTCAGAATCTAAATTATTACGGACTTTGATGACTAGATTGCGAGGCGCTTTATCCATGACTTGAAGTAATCGAGTTACTTCTTCTAATGTTTTAGCATCGGTGCGCAAGAATAGTTGGAAACCTGTGCCGGTAATAGCGTCATTTGGTTTCAGCATTGGCTTGATCACTGGAATAATTTCATCTGCAGGGCGATTTTTTAAATCGATGATTTGTAATGGATCGTTCTGATCTGCAAAAGACGAGTTGTGTATAAATATAGTGCAGATTAAAAGAAGCACCCAAATAAATATTGTTGCAGAATTATTTATATGCATAATCTCCTAACCTCTGCCTCTTGCTGGCTCAATTCCCAAATATTTTTAAATGTTTCAGCTAATTCTTTTGACTTGTCAGTATCATTAAAGTTTACTTCTGCATCATATAAATCAGATTTAATATTGTAGATATAACCTGTCGTATCAGCGACTAGAAAGGATTTATTATATTGAGAGAAATCATTACAAATTGTACGAATCTGTATTTTAGAAGAGATACGCTGGCTAAGGCTTAATACACGATGGTTATTTTTAACGATAGGATTTGTATCGTGAACAAGAATTCTAATATTTGCAGTTTTGGTTCGGCGTACAAATTCAGAGGCATTATCAATGAAGCCTTCACTGTTGAATATGGTGGGGTCAAGATATCGGCTGATGATTGATATTTGATTTTGAGCTGAAGATATCAATTTAAAAATCGCATCTCGATTTTTCTGGCGCGTGTCTATTTGTATACACTCACCAGTTACGCCAAGCATGAAATTTTTGAAAAAATTGTCTTTATCAATCCCCATATATAAATTGTTCTTTTTGTTTAGTAGCGTTTAAGTGTTGATTATATAAGTATTCTAAATGACTAGTTAGCTGGTCAAATTATAAACTAGCTGTTCGATAATCTCACTGCAAATAGCGATTAAATCAATATGCGCACGGTCTTCGCATATGGAACTTTGAGTTATCTCCATAATCCAATCAATGTTATTGAGTGAGTTTGACAATCATATTCGGAATTTAACAGTTTATCGCGTATAGTGTGATTAAAATTCGAGCTTGAAATTTATAAATTCCGCAGTAAAATTTTCCCGCTGAATTAATGAGGATTTCATTTCCTCATTAAAATATATGTCAACACCATGATAAAAATAAAAAATCTTAGCAAAAAATTTGGACATTTGACTGCGGTTGAAGATGTGTCTTTTGAAGTAAAGCCCGGTGAAGTGCTTGGTTTTTTAGGGCCTAATGGTGCTGGAAAATCAACTACTATGAAAATGATTACGGGATTCCTTTCACCGACAACAGGTAGTGTTGAGGTATGTGGTTTTGATGTGAGTGAAAAGCCAATTGAAGCGAAAAAGCGTATTGGGTATCTACCGGAAGGTGCGCCTAGTTACGGTGAAATGACACCCATTCAATACCTAGAGTTTATTGGACAGATACGACAATTATCAGGTCAGAATAAAATTGACCGAAATAAAGAAGTTATTCAAAAATTACACCTAGACAAAGTTCTTAATCAATCTATTGATACTCTGTCCAAAGGTTTTAAAAGAAGAGTGGGCTTGGCCCAAGCCATCTTGCACGATCCTGAAGTATTAATACTCGATGAGCCTACTGATGGTTTAGATCCTAATCAAAAATTTGAAGTGCGTGAACTTATTAATAGTATTGCGCCGGATAAAGTAATTATCATCTCAACACATATCTTGTCAGAGGTTGATGCCATATGTTCACGCGCAATTATTATTGCAGATGGAAAGGTGTTAGCGGACGATACACCAGAAGGTCTACGCAGCAAGTCAAGCAGTGACAAGATGGATGATATTTTCCGCGAAATTACTAGTGGACATATTTCATAAAACCATAATGTTAAATCTAATATCTACAAAATTAAGATAGAAAATAATAACAGAGCCTAGGCCATCGATAAGAAGTAATGAGAAATATCACCACAATATTCAAAAGAGAACTGGGCAGTTACTTTGCAACGCCAGTAGCCTATGTGTTTATCGTTATCTTTTTAATTATGAGTGGCGCAATGACATTTTACTTAGGTAGTTTGTATGAACGAGGTCAAGCAGATTTAAGCCCATTTTTTCAATACCATCCCTGGTTATACTTATTTCTAGTACCTGCCATTGCTATGCGTTTATGGGCCGAAGAACGTAAGAGTGGAAGTATTGAGTTGCTAATGACCTTGCCCATCTCTGTAGGTGAGTCTGTTATTGGTAAATATTTAGCCGCATGGGTGTTTATTGGTATTTCACTAGTGCTTACCTTTCCAATATGGATCACGATAAACTATTTGGGTAATCCGGATAACGGTGTAATTCTTGCTGCGTATCTTGGAAGTTTCCTAATGGCAGGTGGTTTTCTTGCGATAGGTTCTTGTATATCTGCCATGACAAAAAATCAAGTAATTGCATTCATCATAACCGTGGTTATTTGTTTCTTGTTTTTATTAGCAGGTTCTCCCTTAGTGCTAAACTTTTTCAAAGTATGGATGCCTCAAAACATAGTAGATGCGATCTCATCACTTAGTTTCTTAACACATTATGCATCGTTAGCAAAAGGAGTGATCGATCTGCGTGATGTTATTTATTTCGTGTCATTAATAGGTTTTTGGTTATATGCCAACACCATCATTGTTGAAATGAAGAAAGCAGATTAATAATATGGCCGCTCAAAAAACAAAATCATTTACTATTATTGGTCTTATTGTATTAATTGCATTGTTCTTGGTTGTGAACATGGTGAGCAGTACGCTATTTACGAATAGTCGCATTGATTTAACGGAGAATGAGCTTTACACGTTAACGGATGGAACTCGCAGTATAATCAAGAAAATTGAAGAGCCGGTTACCATGTACTTGTTTTATTCTGATAAAGCGAGTGAAGATGTGCCGCAACTTCGAACGTATGCGACGCGAGTGAAAGAACTTTTAAAAGAATACGAGCAACTTTCTAACGGAAATATTGTTCTCAATATTGTTGATCCATTGCCATTTTCTGAAGAAGAAGATCAAGCGGGTTCATTCGGCTTACAAGCAATTCCTATCGGTTCTTCTGGTGAGAATATGTACTTTGGATTAGCAGCAAGCAATGCTGTGGGTGATGTTGAAGTGCTGCCGTTTTTCCAACCCCAGCGTGAACAGTTCTTAGAATATGATGTAAGTAAATTACTCACTACCTTATCTAACCCTGAAAAGACGGTAGTAGGTGTCATCACTCAATTGCCTATATTTGGTGGCTTTGATATGGCAAGCACTCAAATGACTAAGGCATGGGCGATTGTGGCTCAGATGAGACAGTTATTTGAAGTTAAACAATTAGATGTGACTACAGACCTAATTGATGCGGATGTAGACGTTTTGATGGTTGTACACCCAAAAAATATCACTACACCCACACAGTATGCAATTGATCAGTTTGTCATGCGTGGTGGTAAAGCTATTTTCTTTGTGGATCCTCATTCAGAGGTGGATATCCCAGTTAAACAACAGAATTCACCACTAGAAGTGGAGGGCGGTCGAACATCTAGTCTGAAAAATTTATTTGATGCTTGGGGTATAGATTTTGATGCAACCAAAGTAGTCCTGGATAGAAAGTATGCTTTAACCGTAGGTGGCGCACATCAAGGAGAAGCGCGGCATTATGGGTTATTGGCAGTCTCAAAAGAAGATATTGATGCAGAAGATGTAATTTCTTCAGAGCTAGAAATAATAAGTGCGGGTGTTTCTGGATTCATTAAGGTTAAAGAGGGTGCAGATATAACGATCACACCAATTGTTACTTCTAGTGATGATGCTGCGTTAATTGAAGCTGTAAAATTTCGTTTTCTTCCTGATCTAAGTCAACTTAGTAATGGTTTTGAGCCGACGGGTGAGAAATATACTTTGTCTGCTAGAGTAGAAGGTAAGCTTAATTCTGCCTTCAATAGTAGACCAGAAATGTCGGATGCTAAAAAGGTAGACGAATCTAAATACGGTGAACATCTACAAAGCACGGAAAATGGTGCAAATTTAGTCGTTGTGGCTGATACCGATATGTTGAGTGATCGCATGTGGGTTCAAGTCCAAGAGTTTTTTGGCCAGCAAATATTTAATTCTTGGGCAAATAATGGTGACATGATTATCAATGCAATTGATAATTTAACTGGCAGCTCTGATTTAATTAGTATTCGTGGCCGAGAAACATCAACGCGACCATTCGAAGTCGTTGCAAATTTACGTTTAGCTGCAGATCAAAAATTTAGATCAACAGAAGAAAAACTACAAGCAAAACTGGCGGAGACTGAAGCTAAGTTAGTAGCGTTACAAAAAGCGCGTGATGATAGTAATCAGTTAGAGTTGTCTCCTGAGCAAGAGGCTGAAATTACTAGATTCCAACAAGATAAGTTTAAAGTTCGTAAGGAGCTTAGACAGGTTAGACACAATCTGGATCAAGATATTGAAAAACTTGGCACAAAATTAAAGTTCATCAACATTGGTTTGGTGCCTATCATTATTTCAATTTTGGCATTAATACTGTCTTTCGTTCGTTCAAGAAAAAGAAAGCGTGCGCTCGGAGTTTGATATTAGCGTATGAAATTAAAATCACTGTTTTTCCTTATTGCAGCTGTTGTTATTGCTTATGCTGCTTATCATTACAATTCAAAACCTAGTCAAAAATCGGTTGATGCTAATTCATACTTAATACCTGGCTTAGCAGGCAATTTAAATGCAATTAGTAAATTTACCGTTACAGAAGTGGGTAATGCGCTGCTCTCAGAAGTAAGTAAGACTGATCAGGGTTGGGTGGTAAATAATCGTGACGGATATCAAGCTAATATTAAAGCTGTTCGTTATATGCTTAGTAATCTTGCGGAAGCTAAATTAGTGGAAGCTAAAACATCAAATCCTGAAAACTATACTAAACTTGGTGTAGAAGACATCAGTCATGTAAAAGCGCAAGGTATCTTGTTTTCGCTTGAGGGTCTAAATGAAGTCAATGAAATTATCATAGGTAACAATGGTAGTAGTGGTAAAAACACACAATATGTTCGCAGAAAAGATCAACAACAGAGTTGGTTGATCAATAAAAAACTTAACCTAAATCGTGATGTAACTGATTGGCTTCAGAAAGACGTTTTAGATATACCACCAGAAAGAATCAAGTCCATACAAATTAAGCATCCTGATGGTAGTGAAGTGAATATTGCCAATGATGGCGAAGAAGAATACGAATACTCACTGGATGCATTAGCACCTGAAGGTATGAAAATATCTGAGTCTGAGATCTACCAAGTAGCGAACGCGCTCTCATCTATGCAATTACGCGATGTAACTTTATTTTCAAAACTCAACACAGAATCAATTACACCAGTAGAAACCATTTTTAAAACCTTTGATGGTTTAACGATTACAACTAAAGCTTATGATATCGATATTGATAAGTATTTTACAATTGAAGTAATGTTTTCAGCTGAAGATGTAGATCAAACTGCCATTAACATAGAGCCCGCTGTGAGTGCTGAAGAGAACATGGAATCGGTTGTAGATTCAGCGATGAAATCAGACCCAAAAGCTGCAGAAGAACTAGCAGAAACATCTAAGTTAAAATTAACAGGTTGGGCGTATCAATTCCCAAGCATTACACAAGATGCTTTAGTGAAAAAATTAGAATTCTTTTTTGTTGAAAAAGGTGCATAGCTAATTCAAAACAATAATGCTTGCTTAGATTTCAATTTATAAATTGAAATCTATTTGATTTAGTCAGATTCATTCTTGGCAAGCTTGCTTGCAATCCCTACATAGTTTGAAGCAGTTAATTTCTGAAGTTGATTTTTATCTTCTTCTGGTAAATCTAATGAAGTTATAAATGTAGAGAGCTTTTCTATATCCAGTTTCTGTCCACGGGTAAGTTCTTTTAGTTTTTCATATGCACCCGATACCTTATTTTTTCGCATCACAGTTTGAATCGGTTCAGCAAGTACCTCAATATTCTTATTCAAGTCTATATCAAGTTGATCGACATTAATTTCTAATTTAGACATTCCTTTTAATAATGATTGATAGGCAATTTCACAA
>CALAJL010000071.1 GCA_937922735.1 uncultured Gammaproteobacteria bacterium
GGTCCCACCGGTATTCCATACCTACATGAAGAAGCAATTAGCGAAGTGGGATGAAGAGATGGCCTCTGAGGGCGAGTTAAAGATCGCCGCACAGATGAATAAACAGGCTGGATACGTTTAACGATTATCAGTCTTATAAACCCTTATCGCAGTTCATTTATTGTTTGAAATATATGTACTGAGATAAGGGTATTTTTAGCTAAAAAGCTATTAAAATATAAAAAAAAACGGCAAACTATAGCCATACAAAAAAAGAGATAACTTAGGAGTTCAGAGATGAAAGTAACTTTTGATGCGGCTACATGTAGTCATGCTGGTGAGTGTGTAAAAGGCTCGCCAAGTGTATTTAAGGTAGAAGACGGCCAATTTGTGATTGATACGGATGCGGCTCCAGAAGCTGAAATTCGTGCAACAGTTGCTAAATGTCCATCTGGTGCGTTAAAAATCGAAGATTAACTAATTAAAGTTAGTTAAAGAATTTACTTTAGTGTTTATTCGCTCTAAAGTTTATTTCAAAATAATGGTTAAGAGTGCACTAACTGGCATTCTTAATGTATTCAAGATAATCCTAATGAAGATTGCCTGTTAGGGGGAGATATGATCGGAGATCAGTTAAGAACAAAAATGATTTTGAGTGGACACCCAAGTTGTCCAAACACTGGAAAGTGTTTGCAAACAGCTGGAGAGAAGGGTGTTGACGTTGAAACAATTTTAATAAACGGAATGGATGACAGTGATTTTCTAGCAAAATCTCCTTATGGTATTGGCCCGGTTTTGCAAGATATTGATTTCATTGTATATGGCACTGCAGCTGTAATGTCATACCTTGATGACAAGGGATTTGGTCCATCACTAGTGCCACGTAATGGGGTGCATCGTGCTGTAATGTATCAGTGGGCAGGTATTGCTACTGAAAAAGTACAAGCGATGATGGGTGATAACCTTGACAAAGATGGCTTAGCTAATTTGTTTGATGGATTAGAGAATCAACTCAAGAATCCACCTAAGAAGGGTGACTTCATTTGTGGTGATTTTTCTTTAGCTGATATTCACTGGGCAGCATGCTGCAACTTGCTTGAGCACAGTGGTTCAGGTGATTTAATTAGCTCACGTCCCGGTGTTAATGCTTGGTATGGAAAAGTTAAGTCTCATCCTTCTACTAGTAAGGAAAAACTTGAGCCATTTACATGCTTGCCAACGGCGGCAGATGTAAGCTCAGGAACTTTACGAGACATTTCTATTAACGTTTAAAAGAGATTTCTTTTAAACATACATTAAGCGTTCTCAACACTGGAAAGGACGCCAGTGAGTAATTGATATCATGTTTGGATTATTTGGCGGTAATAAAGACTGGCAGGCTAAAGTCAATGGTGGTGAGCACACCATTACGGTTAAAGCCGGCGACAATCTATTGAATGCAGCGTTATCACAAGGCGTACCTTGGCCGCATGATTGTCGTGTAGGCAGTTGTAGTACTTGTCAGTGCACGCTTAAGAGCGGGAAGATTAAAGCCTTAACTGACTTCTCTTATGTTTTAGATCAAGACCAGTTGAAGAGCGGCAAAATTTTAGCCTGTCAAACCAGACTTAAAAGTGATGTTGAAATCCAGGTTGAGCTTAGTGATGCACCTGCTGTCGAGCTGAATACTTATGAAGGTAAAATTTTAAGTGCTCGTAACCTTACTCACGATATTAAAGAGCTCGTTATTAAGTGTGATGGGAATGTTGAGCATTCTGGTATGGCGGGTCAATACTCAGAAATCTCGATTGCGGCAATAGACGATCCACGCTCTTATTCTTACGCAAAAGCACCTAAGCAAGAAAATCCTGGTGAGTTCACTTTTTATGTGCGGTTAGTGCCAAATGGTAAATTTACAGAATGGTTATTTGCTGAAGATCGTACGGGTGAGCCGGTTAAAGTAACGGGTCCATACGGCCAGTTTTATCGCCGTGATGAAGATTCTACAATGGTATGTGTTGCCGGTGGCAGTGGAATGAGTGCCATTAAAGCAATATTAGAGAGCTCTGCGGCGGAGCAAGTGAAGCGTAACTGCTTATATTTGTTCGGGGCTCGTGCGCAACAAGATTTATATTGCATGGAAGAATTGGCAGAAATTGGCAAGAAATGGAATAAAGATTTTTCCTTTGAATTTGTGCCCGTATTAAGTGAAGAGCCAGAAGGAAGTGGCTGGCAGGGTGCTACAGGTTTTGTAACCACCTATTTGAAGGAAGCCTACGTAGACACAGGTAAACTATCTATGGGCAATGCTCAAGGCTATTTGTGCGGTCCTCCGCCGATGATCGATGCGGCCATTGACGTAATGGTGGACCAAGGTTTGAATAAAGAGAACATATTCTTTGATAAGTTCTTGGATGCGAGTTCAATGCCCGGCGGGCGTTAAGATTTAGTTAATTAAGAGTACTTAGGAGTAAGATATGCGTACATTACAAGCAGTAGGGGTTATGGCCTTATGGACCATCGCTTTCTTGGGAATAATGAACTGGTTAAATGTTGGTGCACATAATCGAGAGTGGTATTGGGCGCTCGGTACCGCACTAATGTTTATCGTTATGATTGTAGGCAATTTCTGGATATTTTTTGCAATCGGTAAAGAAGAGCCCTGGGACTGGGTAAAAAATAAAGAAAGTGGTGCAGACGAATAAGCGTCATTCACCCTCAATATTGAACTAAAGGCGGTCGTTTCTTAACGGCCGTTTTTAGTTTTATGACATGTAAATGTGGTTGGTTTTAGGGATACTGTCTGCATGCCAATGCTCAATCGCCCAACGCCAGAGCTCTGTAAGGTCGTTATTGTTCAGTATATCGACTTCAAGTTGTTTAGAAATAGTCTGCCCTAAGTCCTTGAGAACAATAAGTAAAGTTCTGCAACGATATTGCATGGTAATGGCTGCAGCACCAGTTTGTTTGCTTAGTTTTTGTTCTTGTTTATTTACAATGATGGGCACATGCAAAAAATTTGGGGTGGGGAAGTTGAGTAGCTGACAAAGGTAAATTTGAATTGGTGTAAACGCCAATAGATCATAACCTCGCACGACTTCAGTTATTTCTTGGTATGCATCATCTACGGTCACTGCTAGGGCGTAACTGGGTAGATTAAACTTGCGATAGAGGATGATGTCGCCAATTTCTTTTTGTAGGTTATGCTGTAATTCGCCATAAGTACGATCGCAAAAGCTGACAATTTTGTTCTTTACACGCAATCTCAAATTAAAATCAGTATAGTTTGTAGTATCTAGTTTTCTGTTTGCACACGTTCCTGGGTAGCGCTTACCTAAAGGGCTTTTCTGAACATCATTGATTAAATCTTTGCGTGAACATGAGCATGCATACGCTTTGTCATCATGCAACAAGCTGTTTAGATGAGTGCGATATTGTTTGTGACGCGTAGATTGATAGAGTGGTGTTTCATCCCACTCAAACTGAAAGTGTTCTAGCGTTTTGAGTATATCGTCAGCTGCACCAGGTACTTCTCGTGGTGGGTCGATGTCTTCAATGCGAAGTAACCATTTGCCATTATTATGTTTGGCCTGAAGGTAACTTGCCGTTGCGGCGACTAATGAGCCGTAGTGTAGAGGGCCGGAGGGGCTAGGAGCAAAACGGCCTACATAACTTTTAGGCTTCACAAATTAACGGGTATTGGTGGGTGACTCAAGGATGATTATCCTAGTAATCCACCCGGGTTATTCATCCGGGTGGATTCTCTTAAACTGAATATTAAGGTTGCTAGGTAAATATTTGTTTTTCCTTAATTTCCTGTAGGGTTTTGCAGTCAATGCATTGCGTAGCGGTTGGCCGTGCTTCTAAACGTTTAATGCCAATTTCTATACCGCAAGATTCGCAATAACCATAATCTTCTGAGTCAATGGTTGCTAAGGTTTGATTAATCTTCCTTATTAATTTGCTCTCACGATCACGAGTTCTAAGCTCTAAACTAAACTCTTCTTCTTGGGTTGCACGGTCTGCAGGATCAGCAAATTGACTTGCATCATTTTTCATCTGATCAACAGTGCGTTTGACTTCGTCAATTAATTCTTGTTTCCAGTGTAATAAAATATTGCGGAAATGTTCTAATTGAGCATCGCTCATATAACTTTCCCCACGATTCACCGTGTAGGGGGTGATACCTTCAACGGGTAATTCAACTGGCGAGCGTTTATTAAGTAATTCTATTCGCTTTTGCTTCTTTTTCTCTTTTTCTGCCTGAGCTTGTTGCTCTTTAATCTCGCTTTTAGTCGGCTTTTTCTCTGCAGGTGCCGCAGCCTTGGGTGCCGCTTTTTTGGTTGCTGCCTTTTTCTTCACGACCGCTTTTTTCTTGGGCGCCGCTTTTTTGGTTGCTGCCTTTTTCTTCACGACCGCTTTTTTCTTGGGTGCCGCTTTTTTGGTTGCTGCTTTTTTCTTAACGACCGCTTTTTTCTTGGGTGTCGCTTTTTTCTTTACAACCGCTTTCTTTTTAGTTGCCGCTTTTTTCTTAACGACGGCTTTCTTTTTGGGAGCAACCTTTTTAGTCGCCGCCTTCTTCTTTGGAGCAACCTTTTTAGCCGCCACCTTCTTCTTGGGCGTGGCTTTTTTCTTGCTTTTGACTTTTTTAGCTGGCATGGAACACTCTTGTGAAAATGAAGCCCGCTTTTATGCCAGATTAGTAGGCTCCTGGCAAGCAATGCTTCTTGATGAAATACAGAGTATTTCTTATATCGAGTCTATAAATAAGCAGAGAATGGCTTACTGCTTGTCTTCTACCTTAGCTGACAGGCTGCCCTGGGCTAATTGGATAGATATCCTTTCCCCCTTATTTACCTGCTTACTATCGTGCAATATTTGTCCAGTAGATGAATGGCTAGCGATTGCATAACCGCGGTTTAGCGTGCCTAAGGGGCTTACAGCCTCCAAGGTTCTAACTAATGTGTGCAGCATTTGCTGTTTATGATCCAGTTTTAATTGAATACTCCGGTTCATTTGTCTATGCAGGTCAATTAGTTTGGCCTTTGCTTCACGCACACGTGCATGAGGAGATTGACTTTCAAATCGTAGTGATAGTTTGTTTAGTTGGTTACTTTGGTCTGAAATACTTAATTTTATTGCACTGAGCGCGCGCCTTTGTAACTCTATCAAGTATTCCTGTTTACGTTGTATGGTTTGTTTGGGATGTAAAAAATCTAAGCGTTGCGTAATCCAATCAATAGACTGATATAAATTACTTAGTTTATCGCGGAATAAATAAAGTAATGTGCTTTCATACTGTTCAAGTGTTTCTAGTAACTCGTTTTGATGAGGCGTGATGAGTTCTGCCGCAGCTGAAGGTGTCGCGGCACGTACATCAGCAACAAAATCTGCAATGGTGAAATCAACTTCATGGCCAACACCTGAAACCACTGGAATTCTCGAAGCATAAATCGCGCGCGCTACTTCTTCTTCATTGAATGACCAAAGGTCTTCAATCGAACCACCACCACGAGTAACGATAATGACATCACTATCTTTATTTTTATTAATACTCGATAAGGCTTCAACAATGGCCGCGGCAGAGTTATCTCCTTGCACAGGTACTGCATAGATTCTAATGGTGAGGAGTGGGTAGCGACGATGAAGAACACTGAGGATATCGCGTATAGCAGCTCCAGTGGCTGAGGTCACTATGCTTACAATTTTTGGGTATACGGGTAATGGTAGTTTGTTATCTGTGTCAAACAGTCCCTCTTGACTCAATTTTAGCTTTAACGCTTCGTATTTACGTTGCAGGATGCCAATACCAGCTTCTTCCATGTGCTCAACGGTAAGCTGATATTCACCTCTAGGTTCATAGACACCCACTCGAGCACGCACTAAAACATGCATACCGTTTTCAGGCTGAAAAGCCAAGCTACGGTTTGAGTTACGAAACATTGCGCAACGAACCTGTGCTTGTTGATCTTTGAGTGAAAAATAGATGTGCCCCGAAGCAGGGCGTGCGACGTTAGAGAGCTCGCCTTCTATCCACAATAATGGGAAGTTTTGTTGTAAAAGTTGCTTAACTTCTCGATTGAGTTGGTAAACGGAGTATATTTGGCGTTCTTCGAAGTCCATGCCTATCTGTGGAGTATCCATATTGGCATGATACAAGATTCTCAAAACAAGTTTACCGCGTATTGTGCAATCACTATAATTGGCCGCCACTTTGGCACAGGACTGCACCATGCGAATCAAACAAGACGCGCTTACTTTTGACGATGTTTCACTCGTTCCAGCACATTCAAGTGTTCTTCCCCGTGAGGTGGAGCTTAAGACGCAACTAACGCGCGAAATTAGTCTCAATATGCCTCTAGTATCCTCAGCTATGGATACTGTTACAGAAGCTCGTCTAGCCATTGCCATGGCGCAAGAGGGTGGGTTCGGGGTGGTTCATAAGAATCTTTCTATCGCACAGCAAGCCAATGAGGTAAGTGCAGTCAAGAAATTTGAAAGTGGCGTCATTAAACAGCCAATTTGTGTCGAACCGAATACGAGTATTGGTGAGGTGTTGGAACTTACTCGCGAAAAAAATATATCTGGAGTGCCGGTAGTTTCTGGTGAATCTTTGGTCGGTATCGTAACCAGTCGAGACTTACGCTTTGAAAAACGTCGTGATGAACCCGTATCAAAAATTATGACGCCACAAGAGAGATTAGTCACTGTTAAAGAAGGTACAAGTAAAGGCGAGGTTAAAAAATTATTACACGAACATCGTATCGAGAAAGTGTTAGTCGTTAATAATGATTTTGAGTTGCGTGGCTTAATTACGGTTAAAGATATTCAAAAATCTAAAGACTTCCCATTAGCATGTAAAGATCATGAAGGTAGATTGCTGGTAGGAGCTGCAGTAGGAGTAGGTGCAGAAACCGATGAACGTGTTACAGCGTTAGTGCAAGCTGGCGTAGATGTAATTGTTGTGGACACGGCGCACGGTCATTCGCAAGCGGTATTAGATCGTGTTAGTTGGGTTAAGAAAAACTTTCCAGACGTGCAAGTGATAGGCGGTAATATTGCTACCGGTGACGCTGCGTTAGATTTGGTAAAAGCGGGTGCTGATGCAGTTAAAGTTGGCATTGGTCCCGGGTCGATTTGCACCACCCGAATTGTAGCTGGGGTAGGTGTGCCACAAATTAGTGCAGTAGATAACGTAAATGAAATGATTAAAGGCCAAGTGCCGATTATCGCTGATGGTGGAATTCGTTATTCTGGTGATATTGCTAAAGCGGTTGCGGCGGGTGCGCACACCATTATGATTGGTGGTTTATTTGCGGGTACTAAAGAAGCGCCTGGTGAAGTTGAATTATACCAAGGTCGTTCATATAAAAGTTATCGCGGCATGGGTTCTTTATCTGCGATGCAACAAGGTTCGAGTGATCGTTATTTTCAAGACAATGAAAGCAGTGCAGATAAGTTTGTGCCGGAGGGTATTGAAGGCCGTGTTCCATATAAAGGTACGGTTGTAAATATCATCCAACAGCTTCTAGGTGGGCTTCGATCAAGCATGGGTTATGTAGGTTGTGGCACGATTGAAGATATGCGCACTAAACCTGAGTTTGTGAAAATTTCTGCAGCAGGTAATCGAGAAAGCCATGTCCATGATGTCACTATCACGAAGGAAGCACCTAACTATCACGTTGAGTAAATAACCTTCGTGCATATTTACCAATTGCAAACCCCATGAAAGATATTCATGCCGATAAAATATTGATCCTTGATTTTGGATCACAGTACACACAACTAATTGCACGACGGGTGCGCGAGCTCGGAACCTTTAGTGAAATTTATCCTTGGGATATTGGCTTAGAAAGAATCATTTCGTTCAATGCTAAAGGCATTATTCTTTCTGGTGGACCGGAATCCGTAACACTTGAAGATACACCTGTTGTTTCAAATGAAGTGTTAAGTTTAGGAATACCAGTGCTTGGGATATGTTATGGCATGCAAGCGATAGCAAACTTAATGGAAGGTGAAGTTGAAGAGTCTAATCAAAAAGAATTTGGTTATGCAAAAGTTAATGTTGAAAAAGGGTGTGAATTATTATCTGGGCTCTCTGATCATCCAGATAAAAATGGTAAGGCTATTTTAGATGTTTGGATGTCACATGGCGATCGTGTGGCAAGTTTGCCAAAAGGTTTTGAGGTAATTGCTAGTACGGAAAGTGCTCCTATCGCTGCAATCGAGAATAAAGAGCGAAAGTTATACGGTTTACAATTTCATCCCGAGGTTACACATACCAAGCAAGGTGAAAAAATATTAGGCCGATTTATTCATGATATTTGTGGTTGCAGTTCAGATTGGACTTCTGCAAATATTGTTCATGAGTCTATTAAAAACGTCAAACAACAAGTTGGTAATGATCAAGTTATTCTTGGGTTGTCTGGTGGTGTAGATTCTTCGGTGGTGGCTGCGTTATTGCATAAAGCTATTGGTGCACAGTTAACATGTATATTTGTAGACACTGGCTTGCTGCGCCTGAATGAAGGCGATCAAGTTATGGAAACCTTTGCAGAGCATATGGGTGTTAAAGTTATACGCGTTAATGCAGAGCAACGTTATTTGGAAGCACTGCAAGGCGTTACCGATCCCGAGAAAAAACGCAAAATTATTGGCAACTTATTTATTAAAATCTTTGAAGATGAGTCTTCAAAATTGAGTAATGCAAAATGGTTGGCGCAAGGCACAATTTATCCAGATGTGATCGAATCAGCAGGTGCATCAACAGGAAAAGCACATTTAATTAAGTCTCATCATAATGTTGGTGGTTTGCCAGATGATATGAAATTAAAGTTAGTTGAGCCATTGCGAGAACTTTTTAAAGATGAAGTAAGAAAGATGGGTGAGGAATTAGGCTTGCCAGGCGCAATGATTTACCGACACCCATTTCCTGGTCCAGGATTGGGCGTGCGCATTCTTGGCGAGGTGAAAAAAGAATTTGCCGACCTATTGAGATTAGCCGATGATATCTTTATATCGGAGCTTAGGGCGACTGACTTGTATGATGAGGTTTCGCAAGCATTCGCGGTTTTTTTGCCGGTTCGTTCGGTAGGCGTAATGGGCGATGGCCGTAGATATGATTATGTTATTGCACTGCGAGCGGTAGAAACCATCGATTTTATGACAGCACGTTGGGCGCATCTTCCTTACGAATTTCTAGATCATGTGTCGAGACGCATCATTAATGAAATAGATGGCATTTCAAGAGTCACCTACGATATTTCAGGTAAACCACCTGCCACTATAGAATGGGAGTGAAGGCTGTCTTTTATTTGCGCACTAGCTAGCCTAATTTTGCTTCGCACAATTCTGATTACTTCTAATCAACATGTCGTCGAGCGTGACAAATTTTTTGCCAAATTAATTTCTCTAGGCATTAAGTAAGTTATAGAAAATGTATAATGAAAACAACTTGCTAACAGATTGAAACATGACACTTTTAACTTTTAATTTACCGATCGTTACGATGCTGCCTTTTGTTGGAGCTATTTTTGCAGCATGGGCTTCTACTTTTAATCGGTTAGCTTCTGCTTGGGTTGCCGCTACTGTAACGATTCTTGCGCTAGTGTTTTTGATCCCTTCGATATCAGAAGTTTTTGCTGGTGAAACGTTAATTCAGAGTTGGTCATGGATTCCAGCAATTGGTCTGGAGTTTGCCTTTCGTCTGGATGGTCTGGCGCTTTTGTTTGCCATTCTTATTTTAGGTATTGGCTTGTTAATTGTCATTTACGCACGCTACTACTTGTACGCAAAAGATTCTATGGGGAGATTTTTTGCCTATCTACTAATTTTTATGGGCTCAATGCTGGGTATTGTACTTTCAGAAAATATCATACAGCTGATCGTTTTTTGGGAACTTACTTCGCTTTCTTCCTTTTTGCTAATTAGCTATTGGCAATATCGTAAAGATGCACGTGAAGGTGCATTGATGGCGTTAGTCATCACTGGAGGAGGAGGGTTAGCATTGCTTGCCGGTGTGCTCATACTGGGTAATATCGTAGGCAGTTATAATCTTAGTGATGTGCTTGCTGCAGGTGACTTAGTGCGCTCGCATGAATTGTATTTGCCAACACTAATTCTTATTCTAATCGGTGCTTTTACCAAGTCTGCACAATTTCCTTTTCATTTTTGGTTGCCACATGCAATGGCGGCACCCACTCCTGTTTCAGCCTATTTACACTCTGCCACGATGGTGAAAGCTGGAATTTTTCTGCTAGCGCGATTTTTCCCAGTTTTGTCAGGCTCGCCTGAATGGACTTGGATAGTGGGTGGCGCAGGATTGATTACATTGCTGTTGGGTGCATATATCGCATTGTTTAAACATGATATTAAAGGGTTACTTGCTTATTCAACGATTAGTCACCTGGGGTTAATAACTCTATTGTTTGGTTTTGGTACGCACTTAGGTGCAGTTGCTGCCATCTTTCATATTATTAACCATGCAACGTTTAAAGCATCTTTATTTATGGTGGCAGGTATCATTGATCACGAAACGGGATCGCGTGATATGCGCAAGCTCAATGGTTTGTTCAAATATATGCCACACACCGCGGTACTAGCGATCATAGCCTCAGCTGCTATGGCGGGTGTTCCCTTATTAAATGGTTTCTTAAGTAAAGAAATGTTTTTTAAGCAAACACTAACCGCAGTTTATGAGACACCTTTGATGATGGTCTTACCGGTTTTGGTTACGCTGGCAGCAATATTGGCTGTGGCATATTCATTACGTTTTATCCATGACGTATTTTTTGGCGAGCCGATGGAGTTATCTGAAAAACCTCATGGCCCTCCTCTTTTTATGAGAATTCCGGTCGATTTATTGGTGTTAATTTGTTTGGCGGTTGGAATTTTTCCAATGTTTGTTGTCTCACCAATTTTAGCCGTCGCGGTGGCAGGCAGTTTGCAGACGGCACCGCCAGAATTCAGTCTAGCTATTTGGCATGGCTTTAATTTACCTTTGATGATGAGCATCGTTGCTTTGGTATTTGGTGTGTTGGTTTACATGTATCGTGAACGTTTGTTTGCATGGCATGAACGTAGGATAGAACATTTAGATGCGCGCATAATTTACCGTTTTATATTTGATCGTATTGTAATGTTTGCCAGTGTTATTACGCGTTCTTTTGATAAAGGTTCTTTACAGAATGCCATTGCCTGGATAACTGGGACGGCCTTTGTAGCGGGTGTTATTGGTTTTATGTCTGTCTCGTCATCTGTGTTAGGTCAAAGGGAGCTGTTGCCGGTTGATGGAATAAGTATATTAGCCGCAGCAATTATAATTATTGCTAGCATTATGACTGTGATTTTGCATCAGAAACGTTTGATCGCGGTAATGATGCTTGGCGTAGCGGGTTTAATTGTCGCGCTTATTTTTGTTAAATTTTCAGCCCCCGATTTGGCGTTAACACAATTATCTGTCGAGATTGTAACCATCGTATTATTATTATTGGCACTATATTTTTTGCCGCAAACCAGTCCAAAAGAAATAGGTTATCTGCGTATCAGTCGCGATGTGTTCATATCTGTTTTATCTGGCGTCGGCGTGATGGTAATGACCATGGCAGTGATGACACGAGACTTCTTACCCATCTCTGATTTTTTCCTTGCCAACGCTGTACCAGGCGGTGGCGGAACCAACGTAGTGAACATTATTTTGGTTGATTTTCGTGGTACAGATACTTTAGGTGAAATAGTAGTGTTGGCATTAGCGGGTTTAGGTATTTATGCCTTGTTACAAGGCTTGAAGTTGTATGCGCCAGCTCGTGATGAAATGGGTTTGGGCTGGAATGATGATGAACATCCACAAATCATGCAAACTTTAACGAGGTTAGTATTCCCATTGATGCTCATGGTCGCAGTATTCATCTTTATACGCGGCCATAACTTACCGGGTGGTGGTTTTATCGCGGGTCTCATTGCAGCTGTTGCACTGATTGTCCAATATTTAGCAAATGGTATTTCTTGGACGGCTGCTCGTCTTAAGATTGATATGCATTGGGTGATTGGTTTGGGTTTGCTGCTTGCGACAGTCACAGGTTTAGTCTCTATGGGATTAGGCTATCCTTTCCTTACAACAACGTATACATACTTAACCTGGCCTGTGGTTGGAAAGTTTGAAGTAGCCAGTGCTATTGCTTTTGATTTGGGTGTCTTTTTAGTAGTTGTGGGTGCAACAGTGATGAGTTTAGTGCAACTAGGAAAATTAAGTGATATGTCTCATAAACAGCAGCCGGAGAAAGCGCGGTAATGGAGTGGTTGCTTGCGTTAGTGATTGGGGTGTTAACGGCAACAGGCGTATATTTAACATTGCGCATGCGTACATTTCCAGTGGTGATGGGATTAACTCTGTTGGCGTATGGCGTTAATGTTTTTTTATTTGCAATGGGACGTTTAACTATTGGATATCCCGCTGTCATTGATCCTGCAGCGCAGGCTTATAGCGATCCTTTGCCTCAAGCTTTAGTGTTAACGGCGATTGTTATTGCATTTGGTATGACAGCATTTTTAATTGTATTAGCGCTTAAAGCACGCGGAGAATTAGGTAATGATCATGTTGATGGTTTGGATCTTGGAAAAGATGAACTACCACTAGAAAAAAATAATTTAGAGAAAGAACAGCAACAGCGTTCGAAGTCCATTCCGCAGGAGAATAAACAATAATGCACTTAGCTGCATGGCCGGTATTTTTACCCTTAATAGCAGGATTCATTACACTGTTTGCTAAAGCAAAAGGTTTGTTATGGCAGCGTGTAATTAATCTGTTGACAGTCTTAGGTTTAATTATATTAAGTATTGTCTTAATTAAAGAATCTTCGGCTGGTTCTATACATGTTTATTTGTTGGGTAACTGGGTTGCACCTTTTGGTATTGTTCTGGTGTTAGATCAATTATCAGCGTTGATGGTTGCGGTTACATCTTTACTTGCTTTAGCAGCATTAGCCTACGCGATGGCAACTGACACGGATGCAGAGGGTGCGCATTTTCACGTCATGTTCTTGATACTTCTCTTTGGTTTAAATGGTGCTTTTCTAACGGGTGATTTATTTAATCTTTTTGTATTTTTTGAAGTGCTATTGCTAGCTTCCTATGGTTTGTTGCTACATGGGGGTGGAAGTTTACGTGCCAAGGCTGGTTTGCATTACGTGATTATAAATATGTTCGGTGCGACATTGTTTTTGTTTGCGGTGGGCACGCTATACGGTATTGTAGGAACACTTAATATTGCAGATATGGCTGCTAAAGTAGCCGTATTACCTGAGCAAGATTTAGGAATTATTGCAGCCGCAGGCTTATTACTGCTAGTCGTGTTCGGCATGAAGGCTGCGTTATTTCCATTATACTTATGGATGCCGATTGCCTACAGCAATGCATCCGCTCCTGTGGCAGCCATGTTTGCCATTATGACTAAGGTGGGTTTGTATGCGATTGTCAGAGTGCATGGCACGGTTTTTGGCGATGGTGCAGGTGAATTAGCAAATTTTTATATCCCTTGGCTATTAGGCATGGGTATGCTCACAATGATGCTTGCAGCGTTCGCTGTAATGGCGACTAAAAGATTGCGTGAGCAAGTTGCTTATTTAGTATTAGCTTCTGTGGCACTGTTGCTTATATCAGTGGGTTTAGCTAATCACTTAGCGTTAAGCGCTAGTTTTTATTATCTTATTCATTCCACACTTGTTGCTGGAGGACTTTTTCTCTTAGCAGATATCATTTCACGTGGCCGAGGTTCGTTTGATGATCGGTTAGAAAGCGGCAATGCAATGCCGAGTGCTATTCTAATTGGTGTGATGTTTATGTTTGGTATAGTGGCTATTACAGGTATACCACCGTTATCTGGATTTTTCGGTAAAGTGCTAATTTTAAGTGCATCGCTAGATCATCAATGGTCTGGTTTAGTGTTAGGTGTAGTATTGGTGGCGAGCTTTTTGATGATTATTACTATGGCGCGTACCGGTTCAACATTGTTTTACAATGTGCTTCCTATTACTGAAAAGAATGTTAAGTCGACTAATCATGAGTTGGCAAATAGTGATTCAATAAACGTGTCCTCTAGTAGCATTTCTTCTCGCATTTCAACCATCGCGGTTATTAGCTTGTTTGCGATGAGTCCTTTGTTGGTATTATTTGCACAACCTATTACTGCTTTTACAGAGTCTGCAGCTAAACAGCAATTTAATAGCAAAAATTATATTGAGTCTGTGTTGTCGAAGCGGGCAATAGAATCAGAAAAAAATTAATGTTTAATATAACGCTAAATAAAATCTTACCTAATCCTATTCTCAGTTTAATATTGTGGATAATCTGGTTATTACTTAATAATACCGTTGCAGCTGGGCATATTGTTTTAGGATTAATATTTGCGATCTTAATACCAATGTGGACTGCCAGCTTTCGTCCTGAAAATGTGAGAGTTAAAGCTCCATTAACGTTATTCAAATATTTTGGTATCGTGTTGTGGGATATTGTTATAGCAAACCTCATGGTTGCAAAGTTGATTATGGGGCGTAACGATAAGTTAATGCCCGCGTTCTTTCGTATAGAGTTAGATATTCAAACACCACTGGGGATTAGTTTTTTGGCAAATACGATCTCTCTCACCCCCGGCACGGTGTCATGTGATCTTACAAAAGATCGTCGTTATTTGTTGGTGCATGCATTGCATGCTGAAGATTCGTCCGAAATTATAAAACAAATTAAACAACGCTATGAGACTCCTCTGATAAAGGTATTTGCATCATGTTAGAAACGATCATGCCATTTGCTTTTGCCTTGCTTGCTTTTTCAGTGTTACTTGGTTTTATTCGGCTAGTAAAAGGCCCAAGTCTGCCTGATCGAATTCTAGCGCTGGATACACTTTATATTAACGCTATTGCACTTGTAGTTTTACTGGGCATGCATTTGGATACAACCCTATATTTTGAAGCTGCATTGATAATCGCCGTTATGGGTTTTGTTGGCACTATCGCACTAAGTAAATACTTGTTACGCGGTGACATAATGGAATAGCTTTTGATGCAAAGCTTGATCATCACGAAATATATAGAAAATTTTAAGTTATTAAATAAAAAAGAAAGAAAGAAAGTAAAAAGAAATGATATGCATACATTGGAGATAAAATAGCATGCTGGATTGGATCTTAGCTGGCTTAGTTTTATTGGGTGCTGTTTTCACCCTTATAGGCTCAATTGGTTTGTACAAGTTACCAGACTTTTATATGCGACTGCATGGTCCGACAAAAGCGACAACGCTAGGTGTCGGGTCAATCTTAATGGCCTCAGTGCTTTACTTTAGTTTCACAACTGAATCCGTAAGCCTACATGAAATTTTAGTGACATTATTTTTATTCATCACTGCACCAGTGAGCGCACATTTAATGGCAAAATCGGCGTTACATATTAAAATCAGGCAAGTTGAGCACACACAGTCCGATCAAGAATAGTTGCTGTATCCATTCAAAACTGAATAATCAATAACAAGGTAGTTATTAATATTTTGTTTTAAAACTCGTGAAGATAGAAATAAGTTTATGGATGAAAAAAAGGGGATGAAAAAGCAGGCACGAGAGCACTATTACGATTCATACTGCCGATAATAGTACTGGCTATTGTTTTGATCGAAGACGAACCTTTTATGTTGGAAGCCCTTAAACTGGCTGAACATGCGATGCAACAGGCAGAAATACCTGTCGGTGCGATCATTGTTTTTGAAGGTAAGGTTATTGGTAAAGGTTGGAACCGACCCATAGCAACACATGATCCAAGTGGCCATGCAGAAATCATCGCCTTGCGTGATGCGGCAAATACACTAGGCAATTACCGTCTCCCCAATACAACCATGTATGTAACGTTAGAGCCTTGCACAATGTGCGCAGGAGCAGTTTTACATGCGCGAATAAAACGCTTGGTATTTGGAGCCTATGACTCTAAAACCGGT
>CALAJL010000072.1 GCA_937922735.1 uncultured Gammaproteobacteria bacterium
TGTAATCATGATTAGTAATTCGGTGCGCTCTGATCTTTTCGTTGTAGTACCAAATAATGATCCTAAGACTGGTATATTTCGCAAACCAGGAACACCAATATTGCCATCTGAGTTTGTATCTCTAATTAACCCACCCAACACAATGGTGTCGCCACTAGGCACAGAAACCGACGTGCTAACTTCACGTTGGTCAATTGTGGGTGAATCTATTCCAGAGGTTGTTGTATCTTCTGCAGTACGAATATTTTGGTAAATATCCATCACTACATTACCGTTCTGACTTACACGAGGAGCAACTTGTAATGTTGTACCGGTTTCAATAAATTGAATTGTACTCGTTACGAGTGGATTATCTCCCGTAGTTCCTGTATTTGTAGATTCTGATGTACGCACAGGAACTTGATCACCAACATTGATTGATGCAGTATGGTTATCTAGAACCATTATAGATGGTGAAGAAAGCACTTGCATTTTCCCGTCTTGAGCAAATGCACTTAAAACCGCAGTAATGGCACCAGACGAATCTATAAGTGAATAAGAAAAACCATCACCAACACCAGCCAAACTTGCTCCTGTTATTGGCCCAGGAGTATTTAACCGCCCAGTTCCTGTATTACCATCTATATCGTTGTTATTAAAAAACCATTGCGTACCATATTCCAAATCTCCACTGAGCTCCACTTCAACAATGGTAGCTTCGAGTAGAACTTGCAATGGTGATATATCTAAACGTTTAATAGCATCCGCTATATCTTGATATTCTTCTTTAGTCGCTTTCACTACCAATGCATTATTTTCTTCATCAGCAATGATTTTAATTGGACTATTACTGTTACCGCTTCCATTTGAATTACCTGAAAATTGATCTGCAGATGCAAAGCGATCACCATTTGGGCTTAATGAACCTGGCAATGTGCCTCCCGCACCGGTAGGAACCCCTGCACCAATGCCATCTGCTTCTCCACTGATAAAACCAGAATCTGAATTACCTATACCAGAACTTTGAATAGACGATCCACCTAAGCCTGGTGCTACCGCAGCCGGATCAGAGGCTTCTTGAGTAGAGACATCTGCATCAAATAATTCTGAAAGAATTTGAGCTAAATATCCCGCACGCAGATTCTGTACAAAATACACATGCAACGTTCTTGCAATACTATTGTCGACTCGATCCAATCGATCTACCCACTGCGATACCGTGTTCAAGTATTTACGTTGTGGCGTTATTGCAAGAATTGCATTTAAGCGTTCTATTTCAACAAACCGTAATACGCCTGCTTGTCCTTCTTCGCCATTAAAACCAAAGATTGAATTCAGCTCTTGGATTACTTTACTGGCTGAAGAAGAACTTAATCTGAAAATAGCTGTAGACATTCCCTTAAATTGGTCTACATCAAAGATTTCCACTGTATCCAACATATTTTTTAGTTCGGCTTGTGTACCTGATACTAATAAAATATTTCTGCTTTCATCGGTCTGTATCATCGCACTCTCACCTTGCAATGAACGCAGAACATTTTTCATTTCAGTAGCCGAAATATATCGAAGTGGGACAACAATAACTTGATAGCCTTTTTGTCGATCTAATTCATAAGACGGCGTTACTACGCTACTTAACCCTTCGCTTGCAGGTAGGATTTGAAATACACCATCATTTTCAGCTAACACTGCATTGTTAGCCTTTAGGATATTCTCCATTACTGGGATTAACGAATCCCTTGCTAATGGGCGACCCGTTTTAAGACTAACAGAACCCTTTACACGTTCATCCACCACGTACGCTCGCCCGAGAAGATCACCTAATATAGTCATTGCAACTTCTTCGATGGGAGCATCTTGAAACATCAATGTAATGTCCCCTTCAATAGTGCCTGGATCTAAACTTGCACCAGGTCTTGCTGTAAACTTACCTGAGCCCGGATAAAATTCCGCTGCACGCTTTTCTGGCTCGGCAGGTGTGTTAGTTTCAGCACTAGCTATTTCATTATCCAACTGCACATTTTTCTGTGGAGTTGTGTCAACAACATCCCCTACATTAACATCTGCTACATTTGGCGAATTAGTAGTTGTAGTACAACCACTAGCGAAAAGAATTAATGACACAAGAACTACGTGCAATAATTTAATTAAACTAAATTGTTTATTAGTGTCCATAGTAACCTTACGTTTTACAACTTAACGCAGAATCGGTTTGAATACATTCAAACATGCACATCAGAAAGTTGTAATGATACTAATGGTAAACGCACAATAAACTGCACGTTACCCCCTCCAAATAATTCTTATTTTTTTATTATTATTTTCATAAGAATATTACAACACCATTTCGTAAGGCAGGGTCTGGGGCCAACATAGTGTGTCAATTTATAATTGAATTACACGTTACGCACAGACATGGGGCAAGTCAATGTGAATCTATATAAAGATCAAATAGTTGCTTATTGTTAGTTGTGATTTTCATCGACACAACCGTTACTTCAATACGTTATAAAACCTTACATAAATAACGGCTAATATAATAATACTTTGGCATGAATTGAACGAAAATTAATCGAACCCACTTAATCAAGAAAAATACTCGCACCTAAGCCCTCTAGTGCTTTAAGTTCATCTTCTGATATGTCTTCATCATCATAATAATCTTCAGCGGTTATGGCTCTTGATATATCAGCTTGGTTACTAGATTCTGAAATATTAGCATCACCATCTTCAGCTTCGTAATAGTCAGCCTCCCGATCTTCTTCACCAGGAATTTTAATAGGCGATCTTTTTATTGGTTTTGCGCCACCACTAACTTTATTACCTGAATTAGATTCCTTGTATTTCTTATTGTAGCCCCAAGACCGATTCGAAATACTATTTTTTGTCTCAGTCACTTTAATGCTATCAGGACTATTACTACTGCTACTACTGCGAGCAGTGTTTTTATTCGCACCCTTCCAACCCTGATAAGACTTAATCGCAGCAGTCGCTTTTTCTATTTTACTCTTATTTAGCTGACTAATAAGTTTCGCCTGCTTGTCTTTTTGACTACCTTTAATCGGCGTTACGAATAATTTATATTCTAACTCTGCATTTTGAAAAACTACATGATCCGATGAGACTTTTGATATATTCCACTCTTTGTAAGACTCACCTGTTTTCAAACGTTCCATCTGCTTGGCGTTGGTATCAGCAATGATTGCAATTTCTACATCAGAACTGCTAGCTGTACCAACCAGCACTAAGTGAGCCAATTCATCTACCGTTGTGACTTTATTAATTGCACGAACATTTATTGCTGCTGCACGATCTTTAATAAATAATGGGCGTTGGACAATTTCAGAGTATTCGTTAATACCATTGAGTACAGATAACTGTGGCAACTCATAATCAATGGATTTTTCCAGCTTTTCGTCTTGATTATTATTATGACTAGCTTCAGCATCTAATGGATACGACATAACTTGATAAGCAAATAGAGCCAATAGTGCGAAACAAACTGCGCTTAAGAAAATTTTCATAATTGCGAATCCAAACTCTTGTTTTTATCACTTTCTGCGTCTACTTGTGCAGCCAAAAAACCTGACACATCAAATCGTATATCTAATGTATCTGAGCCATTAGACTGCTGACCTCTAAAAGTAGTTCGAAAGCCTCTACCGATATTTATTTTATCAATAATCAATACCGGTACATACGACTCTAATTCATAAATTAAATTACGCAAACTAATTATATCAGCACGGCAATGCACAGAAACCTTAATCTGCCGTTCATCTTGATTACCGCTTGTCACGGGCTGAGTGCTTAAGATTTTAGCACCTTGTGCACTTAGCACATCTTTTATAATTCCTTGTAATTCCGCAGATACTAAAGCCGCTTTACCTTCAGCAAAATAATATTCTTGGTCTTCATTAAATGCCTCTAATTTACTAAGCTTATTCGATAAACCACTCGTCCTTCGTGATATCGCTTTGTATTGCGATAATCGATGCTGCAACGAAGACACTTCTTCTTTAGAGCTACTATAGAGCGCATACATAGGTAGCACGACCATAAATAACAAAATCAACAAAGCTATAAATAATAAACCTGCCGCATATAGCTTGTGTTTAGATTCAGGCATTTGCATCATAAACTTCTATTCCTGAGTCGATTTAATTTGTGCAGTTATTGAATATCTTTCCAAACCATCTGCACCACTTTGAGTTACAGGAGCAGCAAAACGTATGTCATCAAACATACCGCTCTTATCGATGATTGGAATTAAACCTGATGCCGATGCAGAAGTTCCTTGAATAGAAAGCAACCCCCCTTCTAAGCTTAAACGTTGCACATAAGTATGATCAGGAATAGATGTCGTCAACAAATTAAGTAGTTCTATGATACTCGGATTCTTTTCTTTAATGTTAATCAAGTACCCAACTTGATCTTGCATTTTTGTATATTCATTTTGTAACTGTTTAACTTTTTGTACCGTTTTCTCGAGCCCTTCTAATTCTGAAGAAATTTTTGAAATATGCATATAATTAATCATCAAAGGTGTTAAGGCCGTCAATAACAGTAATCCTATAGCAGCTGCAGCTAACCATTTAATAGATGATTGTGGATTACTTCTAAGATCTGCATGCGAACGTAATAATTTTACGTTTTTCAAGATTTGATCTGGTTTTTGGGGATTAACCACATCAATTCTTTGTAAGTGAATTGTACTATTCTCGATAGCGTGTACAACAGGATTTAGAACTTCTTTTCTGACTACAATTAATAAAACTTTAATTAGTTCTTTATCTTTTATTCGATCTTCAATTTTATAATCAAAGTACACATCATCTTTATTAAATGGCGTATAACGATCCATTTCATACTGAATTACCTCATAAATGTTTTCTTCAGTACTGGCTGGGAGTGTTATGCTTTTAGTTAGTACTTCATTTTCATCAATAGATATATCTAAGCCTAATTCACCTTTTTTATCTGCTTCATTTTTGAACAATAGCTGTAATTGTTCACTTCCTTCTGTAGAAATTCCTTGCTCAATTTTTAGTAGCTGTTGGTCATTATTATCAGCAACTTGGAATTCTTCTCTTCCTATCTGCAACCGCAATGATTCTTTACTTCCTTTTTTAGCTAAATGCTTTTCCCCAGGCAATAGTAATAACAACCCTTCGCTCCACCATGCGAAAAAGTCTTTAAGAGATTGTAAAATGGGAGAAGAAATGACAATACTTCCTTAATCGTTAAATTGAACTTCCTTGCAGTGTATCAGCATCAAACAGAGATAAATTAGCTCTGCTTCCAACCTAATATAGCAAAAGGTTCAAAAGTATTGCCTCTTTGCAAACGCACAATACTCGTAATAACCGTAGACAAACCGCTCGGTGCAGTGGCTTTAGCCCGCAAACTATAAATCAAACCGCCAGTAGAAGAAATATAATCACTAGAAGTTTCCTCACTGTTACTCGTCCCAACCACATTCTCGACTGCTTTTCTTACTGTACTGGACGCCAGATCAGTATTCACTCCAATATCTTGCGCATAGACGGTTACAAAAGGTTTTACTCTATTGAAGATCTCTGGAGTGACCCCCATGACAAGTGATAATTCTTCTATGCTATCAAACTCATCGTCTTTAGCTTCATACAACAATCCTTTAGCAACATAATCTTGATCTTCTGCACCCGCCGCTCTTTTTAAATTATCTTTATCTCGCCAATCTGCAATTGCATCCGCAATCGAGGAACTAACTTTTTCATCCACACCAACTGCGAAGAAAAGAGATCGTATTAAATCAACCGAAACTAAGTTGAGATCTACTTTCCCAGATTCATCCACTACTTCTACAGACACCGTCAAATCGTCTAATTCATAGCTAAAACTAGATTTATTTAACCTAAAGCTCTGCAGTTCATCACGTTTAATTAATTTATCAATTGTTAATAGCAACGCGCCTTCCGCCGCATGCTTGGTTTTAAATCCTGCCACAATATTTGTTGCCAAACCCAAACTTGCACGCGCTTGATATGAAACCGAACCTGCAATTACAGCTAAGAATGCTGTAATCCACAACACTGTGATTAACGCAAAACCTTTAGAAGGTATTTTTGACTTTGGATTCATATTCATGACTTATGGCAAGATATAACTACCATATTTCGTTTCAGCAATAAGCGGTGGCCATGAGTCGATACGATCAAATGTTTCTATAGATATTGATACGCGAGAAGGCAAAGCGGTTTGGCCCAACCAGTTATTGTACCAACTCAGCGCACCCGTTCGTTGATTTAGGCCATAATATTGGAATTTTATATTTTTCACATTTTTTATTAATTTTACATCTCTATCTGCTGCACGTGCCTTACCAGAGAAATATGAGTTTGCAGGCAAGTAACGCACGCTTAAGTTGTATGCGCCATTTTCTTTTTGTTTAAATATTTCATAAATATAAAGATAATCATCCAGACCATATTGAGGTGATGGAGCTAGAAATATCATTTTTTCCGAGTCGCCATTAAAGTAATTATCTTTTGTTTCATCTTCATTCAAAGGATAAAAAATCGCTTCACTTAATACTTTGCGCAAAAAACGCTGCGAGCTGGACACTTCTTCAAGACTATTTTGATGATAATCAACCTTTGCCCATACTCGACTGCCAAACACAAATCCATTTGTGCAAAGTGTTATTACAATTGAGATAATAACCAATGAGATGAGTAACTCGATTAATGTTATTCCAGTTTGGCGAATACACCGTCTAGATATAACAGCAAACAATTTATTTGAGCAGTTCATCAGGCGCTTGCCAGTCTAAAAGTGGTCGCACGAATGGAACGTTGTCCTTTTCTAGCTTGCCAATACACACTGAGAACAACTTGATATCGCTTGACAGTTTCTACAACCGATCGAGAATTGGAACCATCCAATGGCAATACTTCTAATTTCCAATAATAACGTTGATTGTAAGTACCTTCGGTGGTACCGGGGAGCAAATGAACTTTTTTACCAACTTCTGCTAGATGAGAGTCGGCATACATACTTGCTTGCGCATAATCATCCGCCAAAGTAGAGCCTTGAAGCGCACTGGAAAACACTTGATAGGTAACGCCAAGAGAGACTGCTAAAACCGATAACGCTACTAATGTCTCTAATAAAGTAAATCCACTAATACTTTTATAGTTATTTTTATATTCGTAGTAGGGATTCGACATAGACTATTGAAACATGCGTTATCAAAACATGGGTTACTGAATTTCGACTCTACCTGACAACCATTCAACGACAATTCTATACATCTTCTTGTCGTTTGAGAGCTTGATCTCTCCACCAGATGAACTTCCATCAGGAGCAAAACGTATCTGCGAAATATTCTTATTAGTACTTAGACCTTTTGCTGAAAATATCTTCAGATCTAATGATGAATCAATTAAACGTTGACGATTGCTACCAGCCACCCAGTATATGCGCTTGTCATTATCTACAGAAAACGCTACTTCTTCACTTTTCGCAATAGCTGAAATACGCGCACGCCGTAATGTGACTAATATGTCTTGTGACGTTGCTTTTAAAGCTGCACTTGAGGATAAACGACTATATGCAGTAGCAGAAATCCCGGTTATAACCACTGCAATGACCAAAGTCATAAGCAACTCGATTAAGGTAAATCCAAGAGATCGTTTGTATGTGTTTAACAGCTTTTGATTCATAACAATATCTTTATAATTATAATTTTTAGGTTTAAATTTAGTTCCAACTCACTATATCTTGGTTTTCCTTCTCCCCACCTTCTGCGCCATCAGCACCTAAGCTGTATATTTCATACTCTGCATTTCTACCTGGATAACGATAGCTATAGTTTTGTTTCCATGGATCTTTAGGCACAAACTTTTTACGCAAATAAGGCCCATTCCATCCATCCACACCAGCAGGTTGTTGCACGAGTGCTTGTAGTGTTTGCTCAGTAGTTGGGTAACGATTGGTATCAATTTTGTACATCTCTAATGCTGACGATAGCTCTTCGATCTGAATCTTTGCAGCTTTGCTTTTTGAATCGCCCAAGCGCTTCATTACCTGCGGTCCAACAATACCTGCGAGAAGGGCTAAAATTGCAACCACAACTAATAATTCAATCAGCGTAAAACCCTTCGCTTTTTTCTGCGTTAACTTATATTCTTTATTAAGCATACTCACTTACCTCTTCTCACATTTCATAATTTATATTTCTCATATCTCTTATGATGCTAAATCGTTAATACTTACCATACCAAGTAATATCGAAACGATAATTCCACCGATCACTATACCCAATATAATTATAATTATAGGTTCAAATAAATTTACAACTCTCTGCATTGCATTTGAAGTCTCTTTTTCATAAATTTCAGATACGCGTTTAAGCATATTATCTAACTCACCTGTTTCTTCGCCCACTTTTATCATCTGCAACGCCAGTGATGGAAATAACTTCGCCATACTTAATGTATGAAAAAGACTTTTACCTTCTTTAAACTGCTCCATGGCTCGGCTAATATTTTCAAGAAACAAGCTATTTGTTAAATTTGCCTTTGCAATAGGTAATGCAGATAAGACGGGTACACCATTAGACAACAAACTGCCCAAGCTACTAGTAAACTTTGCCGTTTCATGCTTTACCAACAAATCACCAAATACGGGAAGCTTTACAAATCTAGAATCCCAAAACTTTCGGTACTTCGGCGATGCAAATAAATAACGTATAAACAATACCATTAAAATTGAAATAATAAGCAACAGCCACCAGTAGTTACTAACAAAATTAGACACGCTAATTACCATCTTGGTTGCAACTGGCAATAACTCTTCACTACCTTCAAATAATTCTGTGATTTTTGGCACAACAAAAGTCATAATGACTAAAATAGAAGCTAGCGCCACTACCACCAGAATTAACGGATAAATTAATGACGAAATTAATTTATCCCGCATCAATTTAGCGCTTTCTAAATATTCGTGCATACGTGTTAGACCAATTTCTAAATTACCGCTAGCTTCTGATGCACGCACCATATTGATATAGTATGGACTAAAAACAGCTTTCTGCTTTTCTAGTGCACTAGATAAATCACTACCCGCTTCAACATCTTCTAATAGCGATGCAGACATTTCACGAACATTTTCATGCTCTGAAAGATCTCTAAAAATACGCAAAGCATGATCAACAGGCAGCTTAGCCTTAACTAATGTGGCTAACTGCTCTGTAAATGCCAATAATTGATTCGAATTAATTGATTTTTTTGATACTGCAAAAAACTTTTTAAAAGACCTAGCTGAAGAAGACTTAGATTCTTTTGCATAGATAGGAATATAGCCAGATGACTGCAACCAATTAATCATTGCATTGTGATTTGCTTCTTCGCGCTGCCCTTCAAATATCTTACCTTCGGGCGTAGTCGCTTTATACTCATAGATTGGCATAATTAATTCACCACCTCAGTTACGCATCCTGAGTTACTCGTAAGATTTCCTCTAACGAGGTGATTCCTTGAATAACTTTTTGCATACCATCTTGGTACATCGTCCTCATCCCTTGCTTCATTGCAGCAGCTGCCAAGGTAGAAGCATCTGCATGATCGAGTATTAATTTTCTAATATCATCATTGATAAGTAACATTTCAATTATTGATATTCTTCCGTTATAGCCAGTGTGATTACATTCATCACAACCTACCGGCACACACATTTGTTTACTTGAAGCATCAGCCGATATCTCTTTAGCAACTTTCTCAGGGATATCTGCCTTTGCTTTACAGGCATCACATAAGATACGTACTAATCTTTGTGCAATTACCGCATTAAGCGTTGAAGTTAACAAATAATCTTCAACACCCATCTCCATTAAACGTGTAACGCTACTTACTGAATCATTTGTGTGTAAGGTAGACAACACGAGGTGTCCGGTTAGTGCAGATTGCACGCAAATTTCAGCTGTTTCCAAATCGCGCATTTCACCGACCATGATTACATCAGGATCTTGTCGCACAATAGATCTCAACGCATTTGCAAACGTTAAGCCTATACTCGCTTTTGCTTGAATTTGATTAATACCTTCGAGTTGATATTCAACGGGATCCTCAACTGTAATAATTTTTCGATGCGGTTCATTTAACAAACTTAGCGCTGTATAAAGTGTAGTAGTTTTACCACTTCCGGTAGGACCTGTAAGAAGAATCATTCCATGAGGCTGACGTAATGCTTCAACAAATTTATCATGGTCCGCTTGCAAGAAACCAAGCGCTTTGAAATCCAACACGACTGACTCTTGATTTAACAATCTCATTACTACGCTTTCACCATGCATAGTTGGCACAGTTGAAATACGCATATCATATTCACGACCTTGAATACGATTCCGGATCCTTCCATCTTGTGGCAAACGTCGCTCTGCAATATTTAGTTTTGCCATAATTTTAATTCTAGAAATTATGGCAGCAGCGAATTGACGTGGTGGGGATTCAACTTCTTGTAAAACACCATCGACTCGATAACGAACTTTCAGGTTACCTTCAAATGGCTCTATGTGAATATCTGAAGCACCCTGTTCCGCAGCGCGCTGCATGATTAGATTTACCAAACGTATTACTGGCGCCTCACTAGCCAGATCTTTTAACTGATCAAGCTCATCATCTGAAATTTCATCGACATTTACTTCATCAACAATTTGATCCATCTTGCTTGAATCAAGACCAGAAATTTGATTGATCGCTTCATCTATATCTGAAAGTGTGCCAATACGGATTTCAACGCTTTTGCCTGTTGCAATTCGCACCGCATCAATCACATGCTGATCAAGTGGATCAGCCATCGCTAGGATCACTGTACCTTCTTGTTGATCTAACGGAATAGAAGAGCTTTCCTTAAGAAAGCGAAACGAAATCGCACCATCCAATACGGCTTCCGTTGGATATTCTTCACGATCCACAAGAGGTAAAGCCAACAAACTACCAAGCGCTTCAGCAATATCCTTATCACTAACCGCTCCCAATCTATTTAACATCGATACAAACGAGACATCAGGTGTCTCTTCTTGCATGCGCTTAATTTTCGACAAGTCTGATTCACGTAGTTTCTCACTACGTTGTAAATAGTCAGCAATGTCCTCGCTGGATAAAGTTACGGCAGCATTCGTCATACTTAATACAAATAATTGAGCTCTAATTAACCATATAGGGTTTATGAAGAAAAGACGCTATTTACCTGATTATTCAGGATTATTATTATTCTCGACTATGGAATCATAGTACCGAAAGAGTGAAATTAAAAATACTTATATAAAATACTGAAATACAATCTAAGACATTGAATTTAATGGTTAAAACAACCACACAAGAGATGATAAGTTGCTTAACTAACGTACATTAAATCTAAATAAATTGCCTTGATAGTCAAAAACGGCCCCATAACGCGTTATTTCGACTAGAGCCAAATCTTGGTGGAGGCTTTTCCCTTCCGTATACATTTGCCCATTTATTCTGATTCGCCGTTGCAGAGGGTCTGCATGAAACATATGCACAGACACATTAAATTCAGGAATGCTTTCTTGAATATCATACGGCAGTTCTCCAAAACTAGGAACACCGCTATTCACTGCTTGTTCGTGTTGCTTAGTGTAATTAACACTAGTCGACAACTTTGCGGCTTCACTTTTCTTATCTATAGAAACACTGGGCTCGGGTTGTACGTAGTTAGCAGTTTTTAACTGAACTTGCTGCTCTTCAACTTTTTTTTGTAGCTTTAGATTATCGATTATTACCTTATCGTTCCCTAAAGATGCTAATTCAGCGTAGATCTTTTCTAGTTTTTGCTTATTAGAAATATTTTCTGTTCTATCCACAAGCACTTGAGACTTTTTTGCTATCGGTAATGTTGCTTTAGGCTCTGAAAGAGACACTTTTCCAACTTTAGTGTCCGGATTAGAATTTTTTGAAACTACCTGTTTGACCGATTGCTTTTGTTGTCTTGGCTCACTTACAACATGAGGCTCAAATACTTCTTCATTCTCGGTGATCAACTTTACAGATTTCAAATCTGATGTATGCAGCTTTTTAACTGCCACTGATGCAAATGAAGGGCTTTGTTCCGTTGTTTGAACTTCTGCTTTTGGAACAGTCAATAACCCAGATTGAGCCTGAAAATTTACATCTGTTTCAACATCCACAGCATCACTAATTTTATTTATAGGTAATTGCTCTTCATATTGTCTGTCCTTACTCGTTAAATAATAAGCTGCACCCCAAATAAGAATTGCTGCAACCATTAAGCCAGCTAATAATAACAGCCAGCGTTTTTTATGGCCCTCAATATCATCAATATGTGCAGCTGAATACTCAATGGATATCTCGGGTGCAGTCTGCTGTCTAAGTTTACGATCTCTTTCAGCCTGCTTAATTGATTCAAGTATGAATGACATAATAATTATTTTTGCTATTTAACCAAGTAAGGAGTATTCGCATTCCCTTGATTGAAAAACATCTGAGTAACAGGACCAACGACTCCATCTGAAGGCAAATTATTAGCAATTTGAAATGCTCGAACTTGATTCACCAAATCCTGAGAATAGACTAACGGATTTGGTTTCATTATATTACGCCCTTGCAAATTCGCTAACTTCTTATCTAGTGATGTTATTGCAGCACCTTCTTGGCCAGGCTTGATATAAGAAATACCTGCATGCAATGGTCTCCATAACATTTCAAATTCACCACTCCAATTTTCTACAATTTCAGACATTGGTATCAACTTGTAATCACCTTTCTCGATAACTACTGCATACTCGCCTTCTATTGAAACCATCACAAGATAACCTGGTTTGTAATGGTCAACTTTACTTTTTAAAAGTACAGGGCGATTTAAGTCAATCACTTTTTTTATTGAGCCTTTCCCATTAAAACAATGTAACTGATTTTTAAAAGCATGCTCACATGGGCTAACATTTGTTGAAGAATAATCAATTGCCCATAACCTGAATAATTGTTGGTACGCTTTACCATATTCAGTAAAATGCAAACCATCTTTAATACTGCCAAGCTTTGACTTAGTCTCTATAAGAGATAACTCTATTGCATCTTCAACTACAGACGTAGGAGCAACATTAGCTATTACTTTAACTTGCTTCTTAGTCTTTTCTTCATGATTGTCTACATAGTTAACTTTATAGCTGGCTTTTTTTTCATTAATTTCTTTTTTATTTCTTTCTGGCTTCTCTTTTTTACTTTTATTTTGTTGCACTACACTATCAACAGCAACCAAATTAACTTTTTTAGTTTGTGAGATTTCCAGATTGGGGGCCAGCTTCTCTGGTTTTATATTGACATCTACCTTTGTTTTTTGTTCATTTGGTGCTGACAAATCTACTTCATTATCACGTGGTGTTAACTGAATATTTTTTTCAGACAACACATTTAATGAACTCATCAATACTGGTTTATCAAATATATAGTTTTGGTAGGCAAATATTGCTAACCCAGATATTAGTAATATAGAGACACTTGCAGCCAATGCTTTTGGCAGCATACTAGAGTAAGCAGGTGCCTCACCAAAAACTTCTTGTGCAGACTGGTTAATAATATCTGATGAAATTTTACTTTTACGTATTGTATAAGCACCTAACAAAACACGATCACACAAAATATTGATCCTGCGTGGCACACCATTTGATAACCTAAATATTTGCTTTATATTCGCCACACTAAATATCTTTTGTTTTGCACCCGCAACTGATAATCGATGATTAATGTAATGATTGGTTTCATTCAAACTCATTGGCCCGATATGAAATCGTGCAGTGATTCTTTGATTGACTTGCTCTAGTTCAGGTTTAGCTAGCAATACCCTTAATTCTGGCTGCCCAATTAAAATAATTTGCAGCAGCTTTTGATCGTTAGTCTCTAGATTAGTAAGCGCTCTAACATGCTCCAGCGCTTCAATACTTAAATTTTGAGCCTCATCGATAACTAAAACAGTACTACGCCCCTTGCTATGGGCATCGATCAAATACTCATTAAGTCTTTTTACATACTCTTTAATACCTGGCTGAAACGATGAATACGAAATTTGCAACTCATCACATATAGAAGCCAACAATTCCTTAGGAGAAAAATTAGGATTAATAACAAAGGCAATATCGGTATTTTCTGGAAGCTGTTCAAACATACAACGACAGATTGTCGTTTTGCCTGTGCCAATATCGCCCGTTAAGCATACAAACCCACCTTTGCGGGTTACGCCATAAATAAGATGAGCTAAAGCTTCTTCATGCTGCTTACTTAAATATAAGTATTTAGGATTAGGCGCAATTGAAAAAGCCGACTCATCAATATTGAAATATTGTCCGAACATTTCCTCAGTTAACTGTACTTTTAATTTTCTTAACTCACACCGATATTAGACTACTTAATAGCCTTGGAATACCTAAGCTTATTTTTTGAGCATACTCTTATCAATACCGTACATTCAACCAACTAGATGTAGGGTTGTTACAAGATATGTATATGAAAGATATGAAATAATTGTGCAGGAAACATCATTGCACTAGCAAACTATATTCAAGATATTGGTAAATACTGAAAAGTGCAGTTAACGACTTATTTTACATAAGAAGAAAAAACTAGAAGTTATCCTTAAGATCCATACCTTTATATGGATGCGAGATATGGTATTTCCCCATAGCAATTAGTGCGCGCTCTATGCTTAACATAAACGATAAAGAAAACTTTGAAATGATCAAATCTATAGGCTAATCATCCAAAAAGTGGCAAATTATCGTGTATGACTAGTGAAACGAAAATTTTGTGCGCTGAAAACAGCTTTGTTTCCGAGAAAACCAGTCAATTTAGGCTAGTTATGGAAATATCTAATCTGTATTTCCTAATATTTACCTGTCTCGAGGATATAGATTTTGTTATTGGCGCGCCCGGAGAGATTCGAACTCCCGACCGCTCGGTTCGTAGCCGAGTACTCTATCCAGCTGAGCTACGGGCGCACATAACAAAGCGAGCGATTATAGCGAATATCCAGATTAGAATTACATATATTATTAGGTATTCGTTATACTCTCGTTCAAATTCGGAGAGGTGCCAGAGTGGTCGATTGGGGCTCCCTGCTAAGGAGTTGTACGGGTGACCGTACCGAGGGTTCGAATCCCTCCCTCTCCGCCATAAATGTGCCAGCAAAAAACTGATTTAGCCTTAAGCCTGTAGCAATCAATATCTCGCCCACTCAATCCCTATTGTCTTTACTAGCAATGGTTTAAATGAGTAATTTTTTTCAAAGAGAAATAAAAAATAGTAGTGAATGGTTTGCTCATCAGTGTCCATATGGCTGCATAAGAATGAATTCTTATTGCTTCAATATTTTGTTATTCAGGCAATTTACCGATAATTCTGGGCAACCATTACAAATCGATTCCAAAATTAATTCGAAATAACTAAATCATTAGTAATGAAGCTATCGGTGCAGTTACACCGATAGCTTAAATTTGATAGTAAAATCTACTGCAGGTATTTCGCTAATTAGCCGGCTGACTCATTAGCATTCGTTTTTTCACGCTTAATACGTTCATAAATTTCTTCACGATGTACTGCGACGTCACGAGGAGCGTTAACTCCAATACGTACTTGATTACCTTTAACTCCTAGCACTGTGACCGTGACATCATCACCAATCATCAATGTCTCACCAACTCTCCTGGTCAAAATCAGCATTCCCGTATCTCCTAGATAGTCCGTTTTATACGTTTTTTATTATTATTTAGTTCACCAATGCAACTATTAACTTTACCAGTTTATAGCGGCCATTTTGGTTTCTCTCCATACCAAAGCTGTTTTGTTATTTTTATCTACACTAACTTACTTTAATGATTTTCATCAGTTGCTTGGTCCAGACCAAATGCTTCATGCAATGTCCTTACTCCAAGCTCAAGATATTTCTCCTCAATTACGACCGAAATCTTAATTTCCGAAGTCGATATCATAAGGATATTTATCTTCTCATCTGCTAGTGCTTTGAACATTCTACTCGCAATTCCTGCGTGTGACCTCATCCCTACACCAACTAATGATAATTTTACGATATTAGGATTACCACCTACACGACCACCACCTAGAATATTTGTAGTATTTTCAAGAACTTTTAATGCTTTTTCATAGTCATTTCTATGTACTGTGAAGGTAAAATCGGCTGTATCTTTCCTGCCTACATTTTGAACAATCATGTCCACTTCAATGTTTTCTGCTGAAATTGGGCCCAGAATATGTGCTGCCACACCGGGCTGATCAGGCACGTCTTTGATGGTCAATTGCGCCTCATCTCGATTAAAAGCGATTCCTGATATTAGTGGATCTTCCATGCTGTCGTCCTCATACGTTATCAATGTGCCTGGCCCCTCTTCAAACGATGAGAGCACTCTAAGAGGCACGTCATACTTACCTGCAAATTCTACTGCGCGGATCTGCAATACTTTTGATCCTAAGCTGGCCATCTCTAACATTTCTTCAAAGGTGATGCGTGATAAACGCCGTGCGTTAGGTTCCACTCTTGGATCAGTAGTGTAAACACCGTCTACATCCGTATATATCTGACACTCATCTGCCTTTACAGAAGCAGCTAGCGCGACTGCAGTAGTATCTGAGCCACCACGTCCAAGCGTGGTTATATTGCCATCATTATCTATACCTTGAAAACCCGCTACCACGACAACGTTGCCATCATTTAAAAGCTTCTTTAAACGCTCTCCATCAATATCCTGTATTCGGGCTTTGTTGAACTTATTATCAGTACGAATACTTAACTGCCCACCTGTACAAGAAACTGCATCACAATCTCTTTTTTGCAATGCCATGGATAACAACGCAATGGTTACTTGCTCTCCTGTTGAAACTAATACATCCAGTTCACGACCACTTGGCTGCTTAGTACCCTGAACTTCTTCTGCTAATCCTATTAAGCGATTGGTTTCACCACTCATGGCAGATACCACTACCACTACCTGATTACCTTTGTTTTTAGTAGCGATAATTTTTTCAGCTACGTTTTCGATGCGCTCTACAGTTCCGACTGAAGTTCCGCCAAATTTTTGTACGATTAGCGCCATGCTAAAAAATTATCCTTTTTATTATGATATTAGGTTTTTTTAATGATTGAATCTAATGCATCAAAAACACAATCATCTGATTTTAATGATCAGGCTAATCATTTACTAGATATTTGCCGATTTAAGTCAATCAGCTATACGACTATAAATGATTACGTATCCAATCAGGCACAGATTGAAGCGCTGCTTCAAGTGCAGCGGGGTTAGAACCGCCAGCTTGTGCCATATCAGGTCGCCCTCCACCTTTTCCACCTACTTGAACCGCTACTGCATTAACTAGATCACCCGCTTTTATACGACTAATCTGATCTTTAGTCACTCCTGCTATCAGACTTACTTTGCCACCGCTACTGGTGCCAAGAACAATTGCCGCGCTACCAAGTTTGTTTTTTAGCTGATCTAATGTATCCCGAAGAGATTTAGGATCTGCACCTTCAATATTGTGTGCAAGCACTTTAATACCTTCTATTTCAATTGCAGAGGCAGCCAAATCACTTCCTGCTTGCAACGCAAGTTTAGCTTTTAATTGATTGAGCTCTTTTTCCAATAGACGATTTCGCTCTACAAGCTGTACAATTTTATCTTTGACTTCGGTCTTAGATGATTTCACTACCTCTGCAATCATAGACAACTGATCCTCGTTGTCTTTAATCCATTGTAATGCACTATCTCCTGTTACCGCTTCAATACGGCGAACACCAGATGCAATACCTGTTTCAGAAATTATTTTAAATATTCCAATATCACCTGCACGATTTACATGCACACCCCCGCATAATTCAACTGAAAACTCACCAATTGACAGCACACGCACTTCATCACCATACTTCTCACCAAACAACGCCATCGCGCCTGCTTCAAGCGCTTTGTCTTTAGACATTATGTTAGCTGTAGCTGAGGTGTTTAAACGAATTTGGTAATTAACAATATCTTCAATTTGTTGTAGTTGTTTTTCGCTTATAGGTGCATCATGAGAAAAATCAAAACGCAAACGATCGGGTGCAACCAATGAACCTTTCTGTTGTACATGTGTACCCAAAACCTCACGTAATGCTGCATGCATTAAATGAGTTGCAGAGTGGTTTAATACTGTGGCTTGTCGATGCTTAGCATCAGCTAATGCATTAACTTTCTCACCCACACGCAGAGAACCTACTAATTGCTTTCCTATATGCGCATGAGCATTGCCTTGTTTTTGCGTATCAGTCACTTCAAACGTTGCCTGTCCTACTTGCAACAAACCGCGATCACCTACTTGGCCACCAGACTCAGCATAAAAAGGAGTTTGATCAAGTACGACCAGTCCAGATTCACCCTCATTAATTAAATCTACGCTTTCATTGTTAACAAAAATTTCTTTTACAACACCGCTATCTTCAATAAACTCATAGCCTGTAAAGGTTGTATTCGTGAGCACTGCGATTGAAGCATCATACTCCACATCAAAACGGCTAGCTTGACGACCACGCTCGCGTTGCGCTTCCATTTGATTTTGAAATCCAGTTTCATCAATCTTTAACTTTTGTTCGCGCGCGACGTCTGCAGTTAGGTCTGCAGGAAAACCATATGTATCATATAACTTGAACACAGTTTCACCAGAAATAGTGTCTCCTGATAAGTTTTTAATATCATCTTGTAAAATACGCATACCTTGATGAAGTGTTTCATTAAAACGCTGCTCTTCTGTTTCTAACACTTTCTCAATACGTTGTTGCGCATCGACTAATTCTTTATAAGCTGAACCCATGTTATCTACCAGCGGCTGTACAAGCTTATAGAAAAATGGTTCTGTTATACCAAGCTTGCTACCGTGCCTGGCAGCACGTCGAATAATACGACGCAACACATAACCGCGTCCTTCATTAGAAGGAATCACTCCATCTGCAATCATAAAACTACATGAACGTATATGATCAGCAATGACACGTAATGATGGTGTCGAAGTATCTTTTACATTGGCTAGGTTAGCAGTAGTTTGAATGATCCCTGCAAAAAGATCTGTGTCATAGTTATTGGTAACACCTTGCAAAATGGCGGCCAAACGTTCTAATCCCATCCCTGTATCAACCGAAGGTCTAGGCAACGGGTGTAATGTCCCTTGCTTATCACGATCGTATTGCATGAACACCAAGTTCCATATTTCTATGTATCGATCACCATCCTCTTCTGGTGTACCTGGTGGACCTCCTTGGATGTTATTACCATGGTCATAAAAAATTTCAGTACACGGACCGCATGGACCGGTATCACCCATTGACCAAAAGTTATCTTTCGCGCCAATACGAGCTAATTTATTCTTATCTAGCTTAATTTCATTTAGCCAAATTTCAGCTGCTTCATCATCATCTTCAAAAACAGTAACCCATAATTTCTCTTCAGGTAAGCCAACTACTTTTGTAAGAAAATCCCACGCATAATGTATCGCTTCAGACTTAAAATAATCTCCAAAACTAAAGTTACCTAACATTTCGAAAAAAGTATGATGTCTAGCGGTATATCCCACGTTTTCTAGATCATTATGTTTCCCACCTGCACGCACGCAACGTTGGCTTGAGGTTGCACGGTTATACTTAAGTGATTCTTTACCTAAAAAGACATCTTTAAATTGCACCATTCCTGCATTGGTAAATAGCAAGGTAGGATCATTGCCAGGCACAAGTTGGCTGGATGGCACGATTTCGTGACCATTCTCTTTAAAGTAATTTAAAAACGCGCTGCGAATTTCTGAGCTCAGTTCCATAGTTTTCCTAATCCTGTTGCAATCATCCTTACATACAACAATAGGCACTTAATATGCGCCGAATTTGACTACTTATTTTGTCTTTTCACTTGCCCTTAAGATAGATTAAGTAAGTGTTTTTTGGATTATATCACCAGTAAAGCCGCGAGATTGAAGGAAACGCATACGTTTTGCTCGCTCCTTAGCAGTCTCGAGCAACTTACCGCCAAATTTCTTATCATAAGCTTGGCGAGCCGTCTCCAACCAAGATTGATCATTGAATTCAACATAGGCCTCTACCAACTCAGCAGATACTCCACGCTGTTGCAATTCTAGCTTGATTTTGAGGGGGCCATATCCGCGATTGCGGCGCATGTTTACATAACTCTCAGTGTAACGCTCATCGCTTTGCAAGCCTTCTTGGGTAAGAATATCTAATGCTTCTTCAATTTCACTATCCGTGAAATCTTTAGCTTTGAGTTTTCGAGTCAGCTCTAGGCGTGTGTGCTCACGCCTAGCCAATATATCAAATGCTGAATTTCGTGCCGATCGTATGGGTTTATTAGATTTAGACTTCAGTCGCTTCTTCCTCTTCAGCTTGGTCGTCTTCAACATCCTGATTCAATTCATCGGGATCTGGCAACAATTGTTCACGTAGTCGTTGATCAATCTCATTCGCCATTTCAGGATTTTCAAGCAAATAGGCACGCGCATTCTCTTTGCCTTGCCCAATTCGCTCTTCATTGTAGCTATACCAAGAGCCTGCTTTTTTTACCATGTCATATTCGACACCCATATCAATTAATTCACCCAATCTCGAAATACCTTCACCATACAGTATTTCAAATTCGGCTTTCTTAAACGGAGGTGCGAGTTTATTTTTAACCACTTTAACCCGTGTTTCATTACCTAAAATTTCATCACCTTTTTTAATCGCGCCAATGCGACGGATATCTAAACGAACCGATGCATAAAACTTCAATGCATTACCACCAGTGGTAGTTTCGGGACTTCCGAACATCACACCAATCTTCATTCGAATTTGGTTAATGAAAATAACCATTGTATTGGAACGTTTGATATTGCCAGTAAGTTTACGCAATGCTTGTGACATCAAACGAGCTTGCAATCCCATATGTGAATCACCCATGTCACCTTCAATTTCAGCGCGTGGGGTTAATGCGGCAACCGAATCCACCACTACTATATCAACCGCACCAGAACGCACTAACATATCGGTAATTTCTAGTGCTTGCTCACCAGTATCGGGCTGTGAAACGAGTAAATCATCTACATTTACACCAATTCTTTCAGCATAACTCGGATCCAGAGCATGTTCTGCATCTACAAACGCTGCTGTGCCTCCATTCTTTTGACATTCAGCAATGGCTTGTAGTGTTAGTGTTGTTTTACCTGATGATTCAGGGCCATAAATTTCAATTACGCGCCCTTTAGGCAAGCCTCCAATTCCTAATGCCACGTCTAGCGCAAGAGAACCTGTTGATACCACTTCAATATCGCGCGCAGCGGTAGAATCACCCAAACGCATTACTGCACCTTTACCAAATTGTCTTTCAATTTGACCTAGTGCGGCCACTAGTGCTTTTTTACGATTCTCGTCCACGGTACTACCCCTACGTTAAGGCCTATGGTCAGGCCGATGTCTTGAATATTGTTTACTTACTAATGGTTGATCATTAGTTTGATTATCTTGGCACATTCGAAGTGCAAAAACACTTACTGCGTAATTTAATTTTGCGTAGACTTATTGTTCTTTTAAGAATGAATGTTTTGCAAGCGAAACGTATCGCGTGCCATCACCATCTGAAATAGACTCAAGCAAATGAAATTCAGTTGCACGCCAAGTGATGGTGAAAGGTATATCTGGAAATTCTGCTTTAGGCACTTTCTTAAACAATGTTACATGTGGTTTATAAATTCGTTCTTGCGTATCTGCACCACAGTTTTCTGCTATAGATTTTAGATGGTTAACCAGTCTAGTTAATTCTCTAGGATAGGAAGAACAGCCAAGCCATAATATTTGCGAGAGTTTAAAGTACCCGTAATGATCTAAACGCAACGAGAAAGCTTGTACAAAAGTTTGTGCCATCTTCTTTTCTATACACTTACGCTCATTTGCTTCTAAATTACCTAAAAATTGCAAAGTAATATGTAGATTATTATTAGGTACCGATTCCACCCCTTGCAAAATAGGAAAGCATCTAGATAATTCTACCAACTGGGAATGCACTTCAGGTTCAGGTAGCAGCCCAAAAAATAATCGTTTTTTTGTCATCTAGTCTGTCTCACTTATTCTTTCTAACAACTGCTCTATCGCACTTTGTGCAGATTGTTCTCGTATGGATTGCCTATCACCACTAAATATATGAAGCTTGGAATGAGCTACATGACCCTTTTGCGCGGTAGCTATATACACAGTGCCGACCGGCTTATCGTCAGTGCCGCCGCCAGGGCCCGCTACACCAGTAATAGCAACGCTTATCGTTGCATCACTATGCTCAAGTGAACCTAGTGCCATTAATTCCGCTACTTGTGAACTTACTGCACCATACTCACTAAGTACATTAGCTTGAACGCCTAATAGGCGAATTTTTGAAGCATTACTGTACGTCACAAACCCGCATTCAAACCAAATAGAGCTGCCAGGTACAGAAGTGCACTGCTGCGCAAGCATTCCACCCGTACATGATTCTGCCATGGTGAGTACTAATTTTTTTTCGATTAAACATTCGGCCAATCTATTGATGGTTGTCATATTTAGTACAACTCTGTTTACTTTCAATCCACATTGAATTATTAATTTTACACTTGCTTAGTATTGGATACTTTTTGGGCTGCCTAATAAAGTTTTCTTCGTTAGACTGCCAATTATGATCGCACGCCCCCCTGTAAAACACACCCCAATGATGCAGCAATATTTGCGCATCAAAGCAGAATATCCCGATATGTTGCTGTTCTATCGAATGGGTGACTTTTTCGAACTATTTTTCGAAGATGCGAGACGTGCTGCCAAACTACTCGATCTAACATTAACCTCACGAAATAAGAATTCTGCTGATGAAATTCCTATGGCAGGTGTGCCGGTTCATGCCACGGAAGGTTATTTGGCCAAGTTGTTAAAACGTGGTGAATCTGTAGCCATTTGCGATCAAGTTAGTGATCCTGCCACCAGCAAAGGTTTAGTCGAACGTAAAGTTACACGTGTAATTACTCCTGGAACTGTAATAGAAGAAGAGCTGCTAGAACGGGGAAAAGATAATTACCTGCTCGCAGTATGCACTCATGAAAATAAATTTGGGTTAGCTTATATCGACTTAAGCTCTGGAAGATTCTTACTGCAGAACTGCAATTCATTACAGGAATTACAAGATGAAGTCGATCGTATTCAGCCCGCAGAGATTTTATTAGCAGAAGACTCCTTATTAAACACAGATCTTGCAGCCTTAATGGATAAATGCGCATCTAGATCGATCCCTACCTGGCATTTCGAACACGAATCTTCCATTACCGCATTGTGCAAGCAATTTGGCACCAGAGATTTAAGCGGTTACGGCTGTGATAATTATCCATTAGCGATATCTGCTGCGGGTGCAGTACTACAATATATAAAAGACACACAAAAAACACAGCTGCCTCATATCAACGGACTGCAGGTTTGTCATAAAGATGAATTCTTAGCAATAGACAGTGTTACGCGTAAAAATCTCGAAATAGAAGTTTCTACTCAAGGTGATTCAAAACACAGTTTAATAAATGTTTTAGATAAATCAGCATGCGCAATGGGCTCACGTTGTTTACGTTCATGGTTAAACCAACCAACACGAGTCAAAAGCACGTTATCGTTACGTCATGCTGCAATATCTGAATTTTTACAACAAAATAGTTATCTCGACCTTCATAACCTCCTCACAGACATAAAAGATATAGAGCGTATTCGTAGTCGCATTGCTTTAAAGACCGTGCAACCTAGAGATTTGGATGCACTGCGCACCACCCTACAATGTATTCCAGCGATTCAAGAGCAACTTAGTAATTATAAAAATGAATTATTAACGGAATCATCCGAGCTATTAAAAAATCATAATGATTTAAAACATAAACTTGAAAACACATTAGGGGATGAATTGCCTGCCCTGATCCGTGATGGTGGTGTTATTAAGCAAGGCTATGATGAAGAACTTGATGAACTACGCAACACAAGCACAAATGCGAATCAATTCCTAATAGATCTTGAACAGCAAGAAAAAAATGCTACCAACATTGCCAACCTGAGAGTTTCTTATAATCGTATTCATGGATACTACATTGAAATTCCACGCAGTCATGCAGACCAAGCACCCGAACATTATACGCGTAGACAAACATTAAAAAATACTGAACGCTACATCACACCTGAACTTAAAAAGTTTGAAGACAACGTGCTTAGTGCGAAAGAACGCGCACTAAAAAGGGAAAAAATATTATATGAGCAGTTAATTACGGATTTAAATAACGATTTAATTATTATTCAGAATTGTTCTAAAGCTTTAGCGCAAATAGATGCTCTAGCAACGTTAGCAGAACGCGCCGCAACCTTACATTACGTACAACCCAGGTTTACTGAAGAAAACTGCTTACATATCAAACAAGGCAGACACCCTGTCATCGAGAATGTACAGAGTGAACCATTTACCGCCAACGATGCAATATTAGATGAACAACGCAAGTTATTACTGATCACAGGCCCCAACATGGGCGGCAAGTCTACTTATATGCGCCAAATAGCGCTGATTACTTGGTTAGCTTACAGCGGAAGCTTTGTGCCCGCAGAAGAATTAAACATTGGCCCTATTGATGCCATTTACACACGCATCGGTGCCTCGGATGATTTAAGTTCCGGTCGCTCTACATTTATGGTGGAAATGACGGAAGCCGCAAATATATTAAACAATGCCTCAAAGCAAAGTTTGGTGTTAATGGATGAAGTGGGACGAGGCACTAGCACGTACGATGGATTATCACTGGCTTGGTGCTGCGCAGAACACCTTAGTGAAGTGAATCAATCCTATAGTTTATTTGCCACGCATTACTTTGAACTTACCCAATTACCCGAACTTTTTAATAATATACACAACGTGCATATTGATGCTATCGAACATAATGAAAAAATAATATTTTTACATGCTGTTAAAGAAGGCCCAGCAAACCAAAGCTATGGCTTACAAGTAGCACAACTAGCAGGCATACCAAAATCAGTCATTGCTAGCGCTAAATTGAAACTAAAACAATTGGAATCTGAAGTGATACAAACAAAACCAACTAATCAGCAATCCCAACTTGGCTTGGCACTAGAAGATGAAATCTCTCACCCAAGTGTTGAATACTTAGAAAACGTAGAACCGGATGAACTTACTCCAAAAGAAGCATTAGAGATCTTATATAAATTAAAGTCACTAAGCTAAAAAACTACCTGTATACATTAATTAATAATAAGTTGCATAGTTTACCCAGTGCTCACTATTTTCTACGTTGCGATATTTGATCATAGTGTTTAAGTGTTTCTTCTGTTCGCGCATAGCCAAACTCAATTAGTTCTTCTGCACGATCAAAGTCTAACCATCCGCAGAGGTTGCGTGGGATTTCAATCATAATATCCGGACGATTTGCTGCAAGCTTAAAACGCGCAAGTGAAGATTGCATGGTATCCATGGATTGAGTCATTAAGTTTATAATACCAATATCTTGTTTACTTTCTTTAATCTCGCCTTTTGGCATCATTCCATCTACTAATTTTTCTATACCAAGTTGATATTTATTCTTTGGTTGAATGTCTTCTTCATCAACACTTACTTTACTTTCTATTTCAAATATTTCTGGTGGCCCATTTAACGCAACTGCAACGGTTAATTCGGTATCGTTATTTAAAGTTGGTGCAATTGGCACAGGATTAATAATACCTCCATCCGCTAATAATCGATCGGAATATTGAACGGGAGAAAAGATCATGGGTACCGCGATAGAGGCTCGAATGGCTTGAAATAGTGAGCCTTCAGCAAGCCAAACTTCTTTTTGCTCTAGAATGTCGGTTGCCACCGCTGTAAAACCAATGGGCAACTCTTCAATTGTACGATCTTTAATTATTTCTTTAAGTACCTCGATAATCCTTTCACCTTTAAATATAGACTTTCGAGTGAATGAGATATCAAGTAAGCGGATTATATTTCTTCTTTTTAATGCTTTTACCCATTCGACATAAACATCGAGCTCACCTGCCGCATAGATGCCACCAACTAAAGCACCAATTGAAGAACCAGATATATACTTAATTTCGTAGTTATGATCGGTTAAGCAGCGGATAACACCAATATGAGTTAGTCCTCGTGCGGCACCACTACCCAAAACTAAAGAGATTTTAGTTTTTTTACTCATCCCTTAATTGACATACATACATTCGTTAAGAGTATAAGTCGCAATTCGTTATTTTAACAAACAATAGAAAGCTCGAATATTCATGCTTGCGCGGGTTGATTCAATAATTCTCTCAAACCTTCTTCTAAACTATGCTTTGCAGTTACATTCAAAGATTGCTGTAATGTATCTACCATAGCGGCAGAATGCTTAATATCACCTTCTCTTTCCGAGCCAAACGTTTTATCACAGGTATGCCCAGCAATTTTTTCCAACACTTCAATTAATTCTAGCAGAGTTACTGTAGAACCTGTTGCAACATTTACTGCACCTTGATAATCACAACCCAATGCTGCAACGTTTGCTCTTGCAACATCATTTACAAATATAAAATCACGTGTTTGTGAACCATCACCATTGATAGTTAATGTTTTATTTGCCAAGACTGCATCTGCAAATAGTGCAATTACACCTGCATACGGTGACTTAGGATCTTGCCTTGGACCAAATACATTAAAAAAGCGCATACCACATGAAGAGGTATCGTAAAGATCTTTAAACAACTTTACATATAATTCGTTAATTTGCTTTTCTAGGCCATATGGTGATTCTGGTCCCAATGGTTCTGCCTCACTTAAAGGTAAAGTCTTTGGATTACCATAGGTAGCGGCAGATGAGGCATAAACAAATCTTTTCGCTTTATTCTTTTTTATGGCATTGAGCACATTAATAAAACCGAGAATATTGTGCGTGGCAGAATCTACCGGGTCTTCTAGAGATTTTACTACTGAAACTTGTGCGGCGAGATGAAGACAATGCGTAACGCCATCTGCCGCAACGGCAACAGCTGATGTATCGCGAATATCTCCTTCTATGATCTCAAGTAGAGGATGTGAATCAGGTAAGTTTTCGCGCCTGCCAGAAGAGAAGTTATCCAGCACAACAACACGTTGTTCTTGTGCAAGTAATTGATCTACCGTGTGCGAGCCAATAAAACCAGCACCACCCGTAACGAGATATTTATTCATGACTTTTCACTATTACTATTGTCTTATGTATAACCAATTTTGATCTAAATGGATCTATCTGATAATTATAGCGTCTAATACATGCATGGAATGCGATCTAGTTGTGATCTTGTCCGAATTTAAGTTAATTTCAGCTTTTATTTTCATCTGTGCCACTATTCTCTACAATTACTCAATCAATAATAATTAACAATTTTATGACATTTTTAGTAACTGAATCCTGTATCAAATGCAAATATACCGATTGTGTAGAAGTTTGTCCGGTTGACTGCTTTCACGAAGGTCCAAATATGTTGGTCATTGACCCTGAAGAGTGCATTGATTGCGCAATGTGTGAAACAGAATGTCCGGTTGAGGCTATAATCAGTGAAGATGATTTATCTGAAGATCAACAAGATTTTCTAGAAATAAATATAAAATATTCTGCGAAATGGCCGGTCATCACCAGCATGAAACCTGCTCCCGATGACGCAAAAGACTGGGAAGATGTAGCAGATAAACGCAATCTCATAGAAGAATAAAATAGAAGAATAAAATAGTAGAATAAACTAATAAAACAAATCAGAAAAACAATAACAAAGTAATTCATAAGGACTTAAAGAAAAAAGTACCATCACTTGCACGCACTTAACAACATTGAGTTAGTTCACTACAGTCAAGACATCCTGAAGTTTGTCAGCAAAGAAATTGCCAAACATACTGCAGACCAACTTCCCGATCTTAGCAAAGTTGTTATCTTCTTACCCAATCAACTAGCACAAGTCCCACTTCGCGAACATATTCTCAGTGAGATCTCAAAACTAGGCTACGAAGCGATATTTCCTCCAACACTTAGCACATTGCGCCAATGGGTGCGCAGCAAACACCAAGTAAACAAACCAATTTTATCTCAATATGCGCGAGAATTAATCTTGGTTGATGCAGTAAAACAACAACCTGATTTATTTTCCAGTGCAAATCCTTGGGGTATAGCCAACGAATTATTATCTTTGTTTGATGCCATGATGTTAAATGATGTCAAGCCAACTGAATTTAGCAACTATTATCAAGGTGAAAATCATGATGTAACTCATGCACTACTGCATGAATCTGAATTAGTAAAGTTGTTATGGGAAGCGTGGTTACAGCAAATTAGTGACGAAGAATTCATTGACCCCATGCAAAATTATGCATATGCATTACATAACATTGACATTAGTGAATATGAAATATTTTATTGCGTAGGACTGGACCAACTTTCTAAACTTGAATGTAAGTTTTTAAACAGAATTAAAAATGAGTCGCAATTATATTTTTATACCTATGCAAGTAGCTTAGATTGTACAACACGCAATGAAGCATGGTTACATAACCATATAGATACTGATACTCAACTTAGTTTTCATTCAAATGATCATCGCACCCTTAGCTCTACCTTATATGACCATGTATTTTCAGAAAATGATCTAAATATTAAGCAAAGAGCGGTGTCTTTTGCAAACAAACATACAGACCCTTTAAAAAGTCATTTAAGTATATATAAAAGCAATAGCTTTGAGCTGCATACCAAAGCAATAGATATTCAAGTTCGCATTTGGCTCAATGAAAACAAACATAACATCGGTGTTGTCACGACAGATCGTAAATTAGTTCGTCGGTTACGCGCTGTACTAGAACACGCCAATATATCTGTTATTGATGCTGCAGGCTGGGCATTGGCCACAACCAGTGCAGCGGTAGTGATAGAATGGTGGCTACAATTAGTAGAAGAAAGATATCCAGCCAAACAACTACTGGCGCTTGCAAAATCACCTTTTTTCCCTGTTGAAAATCGTGATATCCATGAACAGTCAATCAATATATTTGAAAAAGACATCATCCTAAAGCTCAATGTATATGGCGGATTAAGTCGATATCGACATGCTATCGAAAAGATACAAGGAAAAAGTAAAACAATTGATCAATCTATTTTTGATTATCTTAATCTCTTATTAGATAGATTTGAATCCAGTGCCCAACTACTTGCCAAGTTACATAATAAAAAGTCTTATCCGTTACATCGTTTTATCAAAGAATTACTAAATAGCTTAAAACCAATAGGCATTTATACAAGTTTAAATAATGATGATGCTGGAAAACAGATCATTGAGTTGTTTGAAGATCAAATTGCTCACTTTAATATAATTGACAACAACATGAGTTGGTCAGAATCTAGACGCTTCATGTCTAGAATCTTTGACCAGCAAAACTACAAACCCCCTATTTCCCAATCGACTAACAAGAATAGTGTAACGTTCTGCAGCCTAGAACAAAGCCGCTTACAACGATACGATGCCTTAGTGATTGCTTCTATGGATAAAAATAATTTTCCTGGTACTACGGATAATTATGTATTTTTTAATGAACAAGTGAGAACAGAATTAAAAATTCCTACTTGGCGTGATGATCATGCCCGTCACTTACACCAATTTCGCAGTCTTTTGGACTGCTCTGAGAACATACTTATCACTGTGCAAACTGAAAATAATGGTGAAAAAACCACCCTTTCTCCATGGCTAGAAGCCATCGAGACATTTTATGATATGGCTTATAACCATAGCTTGATGGATCTAAATTTAGAATATTTAGTCTCTCAAGAGACAACTAAAATAACTCAAATATCTAAAATTCCTTTACCAACTCAATCCATTCAACCTAATCCTGTATTGCTGAATGAGCTTAAACCTGAAAGTATTTCAATTTCTCAATACCAAAGACTAATCAATTGCCCTTATCAATACTTCACATTAAGTTGCTTAAAATTAAGTCAAACTGACGAGCTAAATGAAGAATTAGGCAAAGCCGACTTTGGAAGTTTAGTTCATCAAAGCATTCATGCTTTTTTCTCAAACCTTGATTATCTACCAGGACCATTTAACAATAAAGTTACCACTCATAATCGAGATGAAGCAGAAGAGATGCTTCGTTTAATTAGTACTCAAGTGTTTTCTCAAACCAATGATGTAGAAGAAAATGACAGCTTTAGTAATACATTATGGTTACAACGCTGGTTAAACTTAATTCCAAAATTTATCAATTGGGAGATTACACGGCAAACAAACTACACACCACTTAGTCATGAAGCAGAGAAAAAGCTCAACATCAATAACACATTACAATTGCATGGCAGACTTGACCGTATCGACCGCAACGCCGAAGGATTTTCTATAATTGATTACAAAACAGGAATGACACCCACCAAAAAAAGCATACTAGCTGGCGAACAAGTTCAACTGCCAATGTATGCTTTGTTAAATGAGAGCAATACCGATGTAAAAACATCACAAGTTGAGTACGTAACGATTGGTGAAAATAATTCTGTAAAAAGTATTGCGGTAATCAAAAATGAAGAATTGGATAACCTGAAAAGCGAGCACTTGCAACGGTTAGAAGATTTCTTTCAAAACTTAAATCAAGATATTCCTTTTACTGCATTAGCAAGTAATGACACCTGCGAAAGATGTGATGCGGCAGGTGTATGTAGAAATAGTTTTTGGAAACGTTAAACATTAAGACAAGCACGAAGATGAGAAATAATATCCATTTAAAAGTGATCGCTATCTTATTGCTTAATTTGAGCATCTATTCATGCAGTGACTCATCTAGCAAGTTAAGCCCATTATCCAGCCAAGATACAATACTTGCTTTTGGTGATAGCTTAACGTACGGAACGGGTGCTGACGAAAGTGAAGATTACCCTACTGTGCTATCAAATCTAAGTAATATGAATATTATCAATGCTGGTGTTCCTGGAGAAATTAGTAGCAAAGGTCTGGAACGTTTGCCTACATTGCTAGATGAATATAATCCATCGCTACTTATTCTCATACATGGTGGAAATGATATATTAAAAAAACTGCCACGCAACGAACATAAAAAAAACTTAATCGCAATGGTGGAATTAGCAAAAGCGAGAAATATTGAAGTAATTATGCTCGGTGTACCTGAGCCAGGTATATTCTTAAAGAGTGCCGAAATATATGAACAAGTTGCAAATGAAATGAAAGTGCCAATCGAGCTATCTATCTTGCCAAACGTTTTAGGGGATAATTCCTTAAAGTCTGATATTGCGCACCCAAATCACAAGGGTTATCAGAAAATTGCAGAAGGAATATTTGAGTTTCTTGAAAATAATGGTGCGCTATAGCCTACGTAGCGGCAGCAAGAATAATCTTTACAATAAATATCATTCCCACAATAAACAAAATCGTTAACAACAAACCTACTATTATAAATTGTGCTGGACTTCCCTGTTGAAAATCGCGCTTGCGATTTTTATCACTTTGCACACCAAAAAAACTAGCAAGAACACTTTTGATAACATCAAAAATGGATGGCTTTCTCTCTGTCACGCACTAACCTTATAGTTTAAAAATATCATTCAAGACGATTAACACAACCAATGATATATACCATTAGTGATTAGTTACACCACTTTCTATCACTGCCAATGATCGTGGCTAATCTAGAGCATAAAATTCGATAGTACTAGTACACTATTTTTGATGCTGAAATTATTAACCGAGTACTAGGCAACTCACAGGTATAAAGAACATAAAGAATCTATAGAAAGAGTGAAGAGACATCATGACAATAATCGACAACCTCGGTGAAGCATCAAACGCATATATTACTATAAAAACATGCCATTCAATAACATTCCTTCACTGCAATTGATATCGGCTCATATATAAAATACTTGATAGAAGTGATGCGATTTTTAGGATAAACGCAACTATTCACACTACACAAGGTGCATCAAATATATGCAGATAATTGCGAAATATTTTAAGCATCAATATTGATATTTTTTGCCGTTCATTGACGTAAATTGACCACTTATACATTCATACAGGTAATTTAACAGCTTGGTTATTTAGTCACATAATTAAAGTAGTTAAGAATAGTAAACTATTGTTATCAAAATTAAAAAATGCAATGGATATTTAGCATTGATTAATATCAAAAATACATGGACGCATCTAACTAGTGAAAATAAACATTAACAATCCTTTCATACCAATAATAAAGAAAGCTTATATTTGTGGATTCACCATTGTTGAGTTGATGATTGCAATAGCTATAGCTGGAATTATCATGATGGTGGCTGTGCCTGCATACCAAGACTACTCTTCACGAGCTGAGGACGGTCAAGCAGAAAAAGATATTGTTGTAATTCAATTTACTATTGACGACTATAAACTTTCTAATGGAAGTTTACCAAACTCTCTTACTGATATTGGCATGAATGGGCTGGAAGACCCTTGGGGAAATCCATATGTGTATGCCAATCATGATGTTGTCCCACCTGGCCATAGAAGAAAAGACCAAGCACTTGTACCTATAAACAGCGATTATGATTTATATAGTAAAGGCGAAGATGGACTGACTACATGGCCATTGACTGCCAATCATAGCAAAGATGATATTGTTCGTGCCAGAGATGGTGCATATATTGGCATTGCTGAAGACTATTAATATTTATAATATCTAATCCCATGCAAATTCATTTTGCGTTCTTAAAAAGCCGTGTAGCAAAAAGAATATTCATTCTTTTTGTAATTGCTGCCATTATTCCTATATCCGTTATTGGTATAGTTGCGTACAAGCATGTAACTAATCTACTCATTTCACAACAACACAAGCACTTAACTGTCGAAAGTAAATCATATGGAATGTCAATATTTGATCGCATTCTTGTCGCACAAGATCAGCTTAACGCAATAGGTAAAAATATAATTCAATCTAAATCTATAACTACAAATCTAAAAAATCAAAGCAAAGAGATTATTCTTTCCGATACACGTTTTTTCAAAAAAATTGAAGTGTACAACAATGGATTGACTTTTAATGGCCTAGTAGATAAACATTTAATGGATGGTAATACGAAGATTACTGTAAATAATATCGATGATAATAAGACAAGCATTCACTTCAATAAATTATTAAATACCCAAGACTCAACATTATTATTATCTGCTGAAGTTAGTAAACAATATATATTCGGTGACATGGATATTTTCGCGGGTGATGAAGACGCATGCGTCATAGTAAAAGGGATTGGCGCATTAAATTGTTCTAATCATGCATTAATTAGTTTAACATTACCTAGTTTTGAAAAGTACTTTGAAACACAAAACAATACCAATACCAATACCATAAGTATAGCTGATGAAAATTACATTATCGCTTCATGGGAATTATTCTTAAAAGGTAATTTTAACACTGAAAGTTGGATTATTTATTACACAACACCTAGCAGTACAATATTTTCATCTATTCAATCATTCAGCAATACACTATTACCTTTACTAGTTCTTGCAATACTCTTTGTAAGCTTAATAAGCATCAATCAGATAACAAAAATTTTAGTACCTTTAGAAAAACTATTATATTTAACAAAAAGAATAGCTAAACGTGACTTTAATGAAAAAGTAAACTTTGATAGCCATGATGAATTCCAACAGTTGGGTGATTCATTTAATATGATGTCATATGAGTTAGGGAGACAATTTACAGTAATGACCGCTATGTCTAATCTCGATAGAGCAATTCTAACTGAAATGAATAAAACATCTGTGGTGGAAGCAATTTTTAAAAACTTAAAGGATTATCTGGAGTATAGCCATGCAGCTGTCGTACTTTTAGAAAAAGACAAGGCGAAAGGTAATCTATATATATACAACAAAACCGAAAACCATATACATTCAGATCGCATAATAGATATTGATGATAAAGATATTTGCAAATTACTTGATAACACCAACTCAAATGTACGCACCTTGGAACGTAATAAATTACATTCGATTGACTGGTTAATCAATGTCCACTCTAATTTCATCACTACGATCGCTATCAAACAAGAACAAGTCACGTTGGCTCTCATAATAATAGGCCATCAATATATCCCAAAACTCAATGACGAAGGTGTGAAACAGTTAGACAATTATACAGACAGAGTTAGCGTTGCGTTAAATGCAATTGAGCGTGAAGAAAGATTGGTTAAACAAGCTAATTTTGATGATTTAACAGGATTACCTAATCGCCAATTACTCATTGATACGTTTTATGAAATGACTGAGAAGGATAATAACAAGCCAAAACTGGCAGTTTTATTCATCGACTTAGATAGATTTAAAATCATTAATGACTCACAAGGTCATGTTATCGGTGATAAATTATTAGTTGAAGCCTCTGTTCGCATACAGTCTTGCCTAAATGATAGTGCTTTTCTTGGTCGTTATGGTGGAGATGAGTTTGTAATTATATATCCGACTGAATTTGATACCAGTCATATAAACGATATATCTAACAAGATAATTAATACTCTATCAAGATTATTCACCATAGAGAATTATGAACAATCTATAGGTGCAAGTATTGGAATTGCAGTTTACCCAGAGGACGGCAATAACTGGGACAAAGTTTTACAGAAAGCCGATATTGCTATGTACAAGGCCAAGCAGAAAGGTAGAGGTAAAGCACTATATTTCTCCGATACCATGCAGTCCGAGATACTTGAAAAAGCAACATTAGAAGCCGACCTGTTTCATGCTTTAGAAAAACAAGAAATTTTTATGGTTTATCAGCCACAAATTAATATAGCTACAGGTGAAATATCTGGAGCAGAAACACTAATGCGTTGGAAACATACAACAAAAGGAAACATTCGCCCAGATCAGTTCATCTCATACGCAGAAGATACAGGATTTATCATTCCTCTTGGAATATGGGCTATACGCACAGCACTCAAACAATGCACAGATTGGCAATTAGAAAACCAGGCATTGCCCAAAATATCAATAAATATCTCACCCCGGCAAATTCGACATGAAAATTTCATCAATGAGATAGAAGCATTAATTAAAGATTTTGACATACATACAACAAATATTGAGTTTGAAATAACGGAAAGTTTATTTTTGAATGATGACCCATCTATTCTTGCTAAATTACAACATTTGAACAAATTGGGTATTAGCATCTCTATCGATGACTTTGGTAAAGGTTATTCATCATTAAGTTATTTAAAACATTTACCCGTGCAAACATTAAAAATAGATAAGTTGTTTATTGATGATATACAAAATGAAAAAGATTCTTTAGCGATTGTTAATGCTATTATCGTAATGGCTAAATCATTAAATAAAATAGTTATTGCAGAAGGTATTGAAACTGTTGAGCAGCTAAATATTTTAAAAGACCTTGGCTGTGATATTGGACAAGGCTACTTCATCAGTAAACCAAAACCTGCTCACGAAGTAATGAATTATGCAAAAACTGCTATTATTAGCCTTGATAATTTTAGAAAAAATATACTTAATTCTTAGATCCAAGTGATTTATTGTAGAAACTAAGGCATTCTGCATAATCATAGAGCTATTAATGCTTCAAATTGATAGATTTACCATCCTAGAATAATCCATTTTCCAATATTACCTCTTGGTATATAACTTAGATTATTTATCATATTTTATTATTAAATTACTTCATTTTAAAACAGACATAGAAAATATAACTACTCATACGATAGAATAGCGCTTAATGAAAAAATTACATCATGTAGTAATTGTTGGGGCAGGTTTTGGTGGCATTCAAACTGCACATCATCTCAAAGGCGCCAATGTTCGCATTACACTCATCGATCAGCACAATTATCATTTATTTCAACC
>CALAJL010000073.1 GCA_937922735.1 uncultured Gammaproteobacteria bacterium
CAAAATGTTTTGCACTATTTCAAGCATAGTCTCTTTACCATCTGCTTGAAGTTCTGACTCTAGCTCATATGCCTTATCGAAATGATCCTCAATGGAACGCTTATGTCTACCAGTAATAAAAATAAGTGTATCAATTCCAGCTGCAACAGCTTCTTCTGCTGCATACTGAATTAATGGTTTATCTACTACTGGGAGCATCTCTTTAGGATTTGCTTTAGTAGCTGGAAGGAATCTTGTGCCCATTCCCGCCACGGGAAATACTGCTTTGCGTATGCGTTTCATATCTATTGAACCTATAGTTTTTTGCTGCTTAAAAGGCTAAGTCTTCAGATTATACCGAATTAAAGCAATGCTTAGCCCTTAGGATCACAAGTTTTGACGACAAGTGAATGATTATTCACCTTACAAGAATATTTTCTTTGTTTTTTTCTAAAGTTTTAGGACCAATTCCTTTAACGTTAGTTAACTCATCTGCTGAATAAAATGGTCCATTTTTCTCTCTATACTCAATAATAGCTAAGGCTTTTTTTGGACCAACTCCAACTAAATTATTTTCCAATTCATCTACACTGGCTTTATTTATATTGACCGGCTCCGCATATAGAGCAGATGCCATCAGAAACACAAAAGAGAAAAATAATAATCGCAACATGCAGCCCACCCTACATTGCAGATTTAAAACGGTAATTTAATTTAGCTTAACTATATTTTTATCTAATTTTACAGTTGCTAATGTAGCGAGATTTTTTAAAAAATACAATTCTATTAAACACCAATAGTCTGATCAATCATCAAAAGACCAGTCTTCAATGTATTGATTAATAGCAGATAATGGGTTGCTAGACGATGTAATCGGTCTACCTACTACCATGAAATCTGAACCCGCGCCTCGCGCTTGTCGTGGTGTAGCCACGCGGCTTTGATCATGCGCCTGATCACTTTGCATTCGAATACCTGGTGTCACAATTATTGGTTGGCTTCCCCAGGCCGCCCTAACTTCAGCGACTTCTTGAGCTGAGCAGACCAAGCCATCCATTTTAGATTCAAACGCGATCTCAGCTAACTTAATCACACTTTCCGCCGGTGTATTTTGAATTCCAACCCTAGAGAGCTGGGCTTGATCCATTGATGTCAGCACCGTAACCGCTACTAATTTTGTTGACTGAGGACTTGCGGATACCATCTCTCGCGCAGCGAGTAACATCTTAGGACCACCCAACGCATGCAGCGTCATCATCCATACCCCTAAGTTAGATGCTGATTTACATGCTGATGCCACTGTATTAGGAATATCATGAAGTTTTAGATCTAAGAATACTTGATGGCCAGCAGCGCTTAATTGCTCAACAAATTTTGGTCCTTCTGCAATAAAAAGCTCTAGACCTACTTTTACCTTGCAAGACTGATCTTTTATTTTACAAAGAAATTCATTTGCTGCTTTAGCATTGGGATAATCTAATGCGATGATGATAGGGTTATTGTCAGACATAATAAATGAAAATTAATTTAGACTTGGCATAATTGGTACAACTGTACCCCAGGAATGACAACCAGGACATTGCCAATACAATAGCTTTCCATGAAACCCACATTGCTTACATTGATGCGTACTTCGATCTTTAATTAACTTCTCTACGCTCTCTTGTATTTTTGACAAGCTAAATTCATTAATGGGTCCGTGTGTAAAACTTTTACTTTTTAAAAACTCGTTTACTTCCAGTAATGATAATTCCGATTTTTCTAATAACCAATCCAATACAACCTCTTTATCCGCATCATTTTCATCCAAATCTTGTAACAGCTTAGACAAGGTAATCCCACTTAGGCTGGTATCTTTTATGGTAGTTAGAAATTGTCTGAAACCCTGTAGATCGCCTTGCCCAATAAATGCTTTTCGTAAATTCATAAAAACTTCAGGCAAATATTCAGGCTTTTGCTCGGCTACCGCTATATAAAATTTAATTGCAGATTTATAGTTATGCTGACGCATTGCTATATGTCCAAGCAAAACACTCGCACGCGCACAATTCTTATCGTACGAAAGTGCCTTTTTAGCTAGTTTTTTTGCCTCACTCTCATCGTTGTTATCCTGACCAAATGCTGCTTCACTAAGCTCACAGAAATAGTGCGCAGTAATATGATTCATCTTTTTGCCTTGGACCTTTTCTAATTTCTTTGTGGTCTCAATAGCCATGCTCCATTCTTTTTCCTGCTCATACAAGCCAAGTAATAATGGATACGCCTCATCTGTTTGCAATCCAATCTCGATAACGTCATTTAACAATGTCTCAGCACGATCTAGCAAGCCAGCTTTCAGATAATCCTTAGCCAACTCAAGTAATGCTGTGGATTTATCTATCGCCTCAAGTGTGGGTCTAGCAATTAAGTTTTGATGAATACGGATTGCCCGATCTACTTCACCCCTACGACGAAACATATTTCCTAACACCAAGTGAGTTTCTATGGTTTCGGTATCGACATCAACTAGCTCAATAAATACCTCAAGTGCCTTATCGGGCTGCTCGTTCAATAGGTAATTCAAGCCTTTTAAGTATTCGCCAGGAATTTTTGGCTTAGAACGATTTTTATAAAATATTTGCGCTAGAAACCAACCCGCAACTCCCGCTAATAGCAGCAGTAACCAATAAATTTCTGGCATTAACGAGAACTCTTGATTGGAAGCTGCCGAAGATTAGCAAGCTCTTGCTCAGTTACAGCGATTTTTTTAGATAACACTCTAGCTTTGTTTTTATTTTTCAGTACCAAACTTACACTAAACAATATTCCTACTAACACTCCAAGCACAAAACACACTAACATCGTTAAACCTAAAGGGACCTGTATTTGTTGAAACACCAAATTCAAAGAAACCAGATCAAGATTCTCTAGTGTGAATACAAAAAATATAAGAATTAATGCTAGAAAAAATAAGAATAGAAAAAAACGTGTCATTTAGAATTAAACCACGCAGAAAACAAACCAAAAATCGAGCTAATAAAATCTAGTCTTTGGTTAAACTTTTATTCACACGTTCGCGCAACTCTTTCCCTGGCTTAAAGTGAGGCACATGCTTTCCTGGAAGTGAAACTGCATCACCAGTTTTAGGATTACGCCCTATTCGTGGCGGTCTAAAATGTAACGAAAAACTACCAAAACCACGTATTTCAATTCGATCACCTTGAGACAATGAAGTGCTCATTTGCTCAATAATGCTCTTGATCGACAACTCAATATCTTTATGAGCAAGATGGTTCTGTTTTAACGATATCTTTTCAATAAGCTCCGACTTTGTAATCATGTTTTTTTCTTCGTACATGGTCATGACTTACTCCTAAACAAAGGTTACTTATGTTTTTTGTTAATTACTTATCTTCTGAGGAATCACTTTTATTATCTTCAATAGATTCCTTTAATATATCACCAAGAGTCATTGAAGCAGATTCATTACTGCTATATTCCTGCACTGCAGCAGATTCTTCTTGGTAATCTTTAGCTTTGATCGATAGATTTATTGTTCTAGACTTCTTGTCTACGCCTATAAACTTAGCTTCAACTTCATCACCTTCTTTAAGCACGGTACGTGCATCTTCCACGCGATCTCGAGCGATCTCTGAAGCTTTTAATACACCCTCCACCCCATCACCAAGATCAATAATTGCAGCTTTAGCATCCACTTCCATCACCTTACCAGTAAGGATACTTCCCTTAGGATTATCTGCAAAGAACCCTGAAAATGGATCTTTTTCCATTTGCTTTACGCCTAATGATATACGCTCACGCTCGGCATCAACAGATAACACCATGGCACGTAACTCATCACCTTTTTTGTAGCTATGAACCGCTTCTTCGCCTGTATCGCTCCAAGACAGGTCAGATAAGTGAACCAACCCATCGATACCGCCATCGAGACCAACAAAAATTCCAAAGTCAGTGATCGACTTGATTGTACCGGTAACTTCACTACCTTTATCATGAGTAACCGCAAAGTCATCCCAAGGGTTAGCTTTGCACTGCTTCATGCCAAGCGAAATTCTTCGACGCTCTTCATCGATATCCAGGATCATTACTTCGACTTCATCACCAAGTGATACCAGTTTTGCTGGGTTAACATTCTTATTCGTCCAGTCCATCTCAGAGACGTGAACCAAGCCTTCAATACCTTCTTCAATCTCAACAAAACAACCATAATCTGCGATATTGGTAACTTTTCCATATATGCGGGTGTTTTCAGGATAACGACGATCGATATCTCTCCATGGATCATCATCCAATTGCTTCAGACCAAGAGACACGCGCGTCTTTTCTTTATCAAACTTCAAGACGCGTACTTCAATCTCATCACCTATCGCTACAATTTCAGATGGGTGTTTAACACGCTTCCAGGCCATATCCGTGATATGTAATAAGCCATCTACACCACCTAAATCTAAGAATGCACCATAATCGGTAAGATTCTTAACAATCCCCTTAACCACTGCGCCTTCTTTAAGTGCTTCAATTAGCTCTTCACGCTCAGCACTGTACTCAGACTCAACTACTGCACGTCGCGATACCACAACATTGTTACGTTTAAGGTCGATCTTAATAACTTTGAATTCTAGTTCTTTACCTTCTAGGTAAGAAGTGTCACGCACTGGGCGCACATCAACTAATGAACCAGGTAAAAAGGCTCGAAGATCACCAAGCTCTACAGTGAAACCACCTTTAACCTTACCGGTTATAGTGCCTGTTACTGTTTCACCAGATTCATGAACCGTTTCTAACTCTGTCCATGCTTTGGCACGTCGAGCTTTTTCACGTGACAGTTTTGTTTCACCATAGCCGTCTTCAAGCATTTCCAATGCCACATCAACGGCATCGCCCACTTCTACTTCGAGCACACCATCTGTAACTTTGAATTGGTCAATTGGAATGATGCCTTCTGATTTCAAACCGGCATATACAACTACGGCATCTTTATTAATGTCTACAACAGTACCACTAATTATTGAACCTACTGTTGTATTTAAATTGATTACGCTCTCTTCAAAGAGCTCTGCAAAACTTTCACTCATAGTAATCTTGTTTCAATTCCTATTATTTATAAGGATCGGTTAAAGCCCACCACTAATAATTTCAGTAATACGATTTACAACTTGTTCGATCGATTTATCGGTCGAATCAACAAGTAAAGCGTCAGTGGCAGGACGTAATGGAGAGACTTTGCGAGTTTGATCCCTAGAATCTCGCGCCTCTATCTCTGTCAAAAGGGGGCCAAGGCTAGCACTAATGCCTTGTTTCTTCAACTGTTTCTGTCTTCTTAGCGCCCTCTCCTCTGGGCTAGCCGTGAGAAAAATTTTACGTTTGGCATCGGGAAATACCACAGTGCCCATATCCCTTCCCTCTGCCACTAGGCCAGGTGACTGTCTAAATGAACGTTGTTTTTGTAATAAGGCTGTTCTTATATCGGGCTGTGAAGCTAACTGTGAAGCCCTTGCGGCACAATCTTCCGTCCGCAGCTCATCTGAAACCTCACAACCATTTAAAAACACCGGCACATTTTCTTGTTGTTTACTTTCTAGGCAAAGATTCTCACGCTCATTACTATTCATATTTTGAGCGTCGAATCCAAATCTAATATCCATCTCGTCACAAAGCGAAAGCATGCTTGGAAGATCATCGAGCTCGACCTTTTGTTGCTTACTCAACAAACCCAAAACACGATAGAGAGCCCCACTATCTAAGTAGTGATACCCAAGAGAAGAAGCCAGTTGTCTTGCAATCGTTCCCTTGCCTGAGCCCGCAGGTCCGTCGATGGTGATTACAGGAATTGGGCTATCACTCATAAAAAATATACTAATGCTGGGAAATTTGCTGTGTTATTTTCAAACCTAATTTCGACAACACTTCGACAAAATTTGGAAAAGAAGTCATGACATTTTCTGTATCAAGGACGGTGATTGCTTGCTTCGCTTTAATAGATGCGATTGCAAATGACATCGCGATACGATGATCTCCGCCACTGTTAATTTCACCGCCGTTCAATTCCCCACCCTTAACAATCAAGCCATCTGGCTTTTCATCCACATCAACGCCCAAAACTTTCAAACCTTTGACCATCTCAGCAATGCGATCAGACTCCTTTACACGTAACTCTTCTGCACCCTTTAAAGTGGTTACACCTTCAGCACATGCAGCAGCAATAAATATAATTGGAAACTCATCTATTGAATTTGCAATTAATGCTTGCGGTATCTCAATTCCATGTAGCTCACTACTATGGATTATTAAATCAGCAACCGGTTCCATTCCCATAGTTCGTGGATTAGTAAGCTGAATGTTTGCCCCCATTAATTGCAGAATTTGAATCACTCCATCACGAGTTGGGTTAACTCCAACATTCCGAATCGTTAGCACGGCCTTGTTTGAGATTAACGCGCCCACTATCAAAAAAGCGGCTGAAGAAATATCACCTGGTATTTCGATATCACTTGCAAGTAATTTTCCTCCACCTTCAACACAAACATTATGCCTGTTAACTTCTATTGGATATGAAAGTGTTTGCAACATTCTTTCCGTGTGATCGCGCGTAGGCGTTTTCTCCTCTACACATGTTTTTCCTTTTGCGTACATACCGGCTAAAAGTACACATGATTTCACTTGAGCACTCGGTACGGGTAACACATAGTTCAGACCTACGAGCTCGCTTGATACTTGAATGGTTAAAGGTGGCGTACCATCCTCATCAGTAACTAGCTTAGCCCCCATCTGCAGTAATGGTTTTTGAATACGACGCATAGGTCGTGACGAAAGCGAATGATCACCAACCAGTATTGAATCAAATTGCTGCCCACATAGGATTCCTGACATTAAACGCATCGCGGTACCAGAGTTACCCATATCAAGCTTGTCACTTGGGGCGCGCAAACCTTTAATACCAACACCCTGAATACGGACATTTGTCTCAGTGAATCGATCGATCTTCACACCCATGCTTTGGAATGCTTTCAGGGTTGCCTCACAATCTGTGGAAGGCAAAAATCCCACCACTTGACTCTCACCTTCCGCCAAAGATGCCAACATCACTGCCCGATGTGAAATTGACTTATCTCCGGGCACAGTAGCAATACCGCTACAAACAGAGTTAGGCTCCAAGTAGAAATTAGTAGTTCCCATAAGGCTTAAAGACCATGTCTTAATTAATACTCTGCATTACTTATTTAAATTTTTATCACGTAATTGTTTTGCTTGATCAAACAATGCAAAGATCGCACTTTTATCTTGCTCCACTATTTTTTGTTTGAGCCCATTAAGACTTGCAACAAACCCATCTATTGAATGAATAATTTCATGTTTATTCGCAATACAAATATCCGCCCACATAGTAGGATCACTAGATGCGATACGTGTAAAATCGTAAAATCCTCCTGCAGCATAGTTAAAAATACTTTCTGCATCCTCTCGCTGACCCAAATAATTAACTAGATTATAAGCCACCATGTGCGGCAGATGACTGGTTGCTGATAGTATTGCATCATGTTTATCAGCGGGCATAAGGTCCACAGTCGCCCCTACGCGTTCCCACATTTCAGTAACCGTATTACTAGCAGATTCAAGTGTTTTCTCCGTAGGGGTTAATATTACTTTTCTATTTTGATAGAGATTTTCAACCGAGTGTTCGAAACCACTTTGTTCGCTCCCTGCAATGGGATGCCCAGGCACAAAGTTTATTGGCAATTCACCAAACACCTCAATTGCAGCGTTCACTACATTTGTTTTACTACTGCCAACATCTGTCAATATGGTTTTTGCACTAAGACTGGACTTCAAAACGGAAAAAGTATCTTTTATTTTTCCTACCGGCACACCTACAACAATGATATCGGCATCAGAAATATCAATATCTTGCAATAATTGGTGTTCATCAATAACACCCAATGACTTGGCTTTCGAAAGCCTTCCCTCATCTCTACCAATACCCACAATATATTTTGCAAGCTTGTGACGCCTTAGATCTTTTGCAAGTGAGGCATTAATTAAACCAACACCAATGAGGTATACTTTGTTAAACATAACTTTAGAAATTTATGAACAGTGTTGAGAATTTCAGAGCTTTACAATACTGCACGAGGATATGAACCAAGAACTTTAAGCAGATCTGCTTCAGCCTTTAACTCTGTAACACAGTTTTTGATCGTGTGATTTTTAATATGACCTTCTAAATCTAAAAAGAATACATACTCCCAATTCACACAATGTGAAGGTCTTGATTCAATACGCGTCATACTCACATTATTTTTTGCTAATGGTTGAAGCAAACTATAGAGCGCACCTGGCTTATTACGCGCAGAAATTAACAATGATGTTTTATCATCGTCGGTAGGCTCAACTTCTTGTTTACCTATAATCAAAAAACGCGTGGTATTGTCTGGTGAATCTTCAATATTTTTATTTTGTATGGTTAAGTCATAAACACTCGCTGCAGTTTCACTAGCAATCGCCGCAGCATTTGCCTCTCTAGCTGCACGATTAGCTGCATCGGCATTACTACTCACAGGCACACGCTTAACACCTGGTAAATTGGTCTCTAACCATTTTTTGCATTGTGCTAGTGATTGTTGATGTGAGTAAATAATTTGTATTTCTGACAGTTTCTCCACATTACTTAATAAATGTTGGTGCACTCGCAGCTCCACCTCACCAACAATACTTAGAGTGGATTCTAAAAACATATCCAGCGTACTGTTTACAATGCCTTGAGTTGAATTTTCAATTGGCACCACACCATAGTTTGCATTATCTGCTTCAACTTCACGAAACACATCATCAATATTATTAGTGGCTAGCGTTTGCACCGAGTGACCGAAATGTTTGTAAGCAGCTTCTTCCGTAAACGTTCCAGAAGGGCCTAAAAACGCGACTTGCAACCTTTGCTCCAACGCCAGGCAGGCCGACATCACTTCTCGTATTAACCTTGCCATCTCTTCATCAGAGAGCGGCCCTTGATTAAACTCAAGCACTCTCTTGAGAACACTCGCCTCACGATCAGGCCGGTAAAATGCACTACCTTCACCAGATTCCGTTTTTACTTGCGCGACTTGTTGCGCCAATTTTGCACGTTCGCTAATAAAGTTGAGCAGTTGCCGATCTACCGCATCAATTTCTTGCCGTAAATCTGAAAGAGACTTCTTTGTCATGAGTGATTGATCGTATATATAGCTACTGTGAATAATAAGGATGTATTAGATAACCTTACTTTATATACGATACAAGGATACTACAACACTAGCCATAAATAAGAGCCCAGTGAATCATACTGCCACATTCCATCACACATAAAAAAAGCCCGCCAAGGCGGGCTTTTCAAGTCTAGCAATAATTTATAACTTAGCTGTTCTTCTTTAGACGAGTAAAACCAAGACCAAGCAAGCCTAATCCCATTAAAGCAAAGGTTGCTGGTTCTGGCACCTCTACAACCTTAGGTCCGTATAAGTCCAGCCCGACCCATTTAGACCCACAACTGCGCCCATTACCTTTTTTACATTGCAGGTTTGCACCACCCCAAAGTTTAAGCTCAGTATGTGACACATAATTATCGTATTGACCGCCAAACCAGCCTTTATCTTTAAATTTGACACTTCCCCAATAGGTTTTATTGCCTCTTTTAAAATCAATATTCAACTTTCCCTTGCCATTTGATTTTAGCCAGCCACTATTTACATTAATAGTCCTGCTACCACTAACAAAAGAACCAGATATACCATCGAACCGCCTGCCATCATCAGACCATTTACCGGTTAATGCACCATCGAACCCAAAGTTCCATGCACCATGAATTACATTCCAATTGTCACCAGTATTGTTAAATGTATATGTGTTTGAGATTGCCCATGAATTTACGGGCATAAGCATTAATAA
>CALAJL010000074.1 GCA_937922735.1 uncultured Gammaproteobacteria bacterium
GCTCGATTGCAGTTCGCAGAACAGCTATTACTGAATATTGGGAGAAATTTGCTGGTTTAGAATTTTCCAATGCTCAAAATAAAGTTATGGTATCTGCGGAACATTTGCCAGAGAGTATAATGCTGGAAGATAACATTGAGATGTTAGATGAAAATCATTTCAGGCTACTTGGACGATCGGTCGAGCAGGTGAATATAGGTGGTAAAAGAGGGTCGCTTGCTGAAATTAATAAAGTATTGTTAGATTTTCCTGGAATAATAGATGGTGTGGTATTTGTGCCAAATGATTCACTTCCAGAAGAATCATATAAAGTGGCAAGGCTTGCAGCGCTAGTAGTCTTTTCTAGTCAGGTGGATATTAAGAGATTGAAAAAGCATTTTCGCAACCAGTTGGATGCGGTATTTGTTCCTCGGCCAATAATTCAAGTTGGTAAACTTCCACGTGAAGAAAATGGAAAATTGCCTAAAACTAAATTATTAAAGTTTTATCAAGAAAAAATAAGCGCTCTACGTATAAAGTACTAGGGTAGAACTAATTTAAAGGGTTTTACGGTAACTTTTTCGTATACACCGGCATCAATGTATGGGTCTTCGTCTGCCCAAGTTTGTGCTGCATGGAGTGATTCAAATTCGGCAACGATTAAGCTGCCAGTGAAACCCGCGTCTCCAGGGTCTGGGCTGTCTATGGCGGGATGAGGGCCAGCAATAATCAATCGCCCTTCATCTTTTAATGCATTTAGACGAGCGATGTGCTGGTCGCGAACCGATAAGCGTTTTTCAAGACTGTTCTCAACGTCCTGACTAATAAAGGCATATAACATAGTAGATAAATTAAATATGGTTTGTTTTTGATGTGAAGGTGTTGTCTAAGTTCATTAAAATTAGAGTAATAACGGGCTGGAGTATAGCAATAAATTGACGAAAAGCAGCTAGCAACAGGCTTAGTTGTGTCATTAAGTCTTGTATAATTGCGGGTATATTCTCATGAGCCAATATTTCGTTATCCATCCTGTTACACCGCAGAAGCGATTAATTCATCGTGCTGTGGAAATCATTGATCAGGGAGGGTTAATCGCATATCCAACGGATTCTTGTTATGCATTGGGCTGTCATATTGGCGATAAGCACGCTATGCAGCGCATTCGCAAAATTCGAAAAGTGGATGACAAGCATCATTTTACTTTGGTTTGTAAAGATCTATCCGAACTATCAACTTATGCGAGAGTGGATAATAGCGCATATCGATTGATGAAAAATTGCACGCCCGGTCCATACACATTTTTATTAAAAGCAACTCATGAAGTGCCACGACGATTGCAAACCCCAAAGCGCAAGACGATTGGATTAAGAGTGCCTGATCATCCTATCGCACAACAATTATGTGAGGAGCTTGGGCAACCTCTTATGAGTAGTACACTGATTTTGCCCGATCGTGAAGAGCCATTATCTGATCCATTAGAAATGCGAGAGTTACTCGAGAATGAAGTTGATTTAGTAATTGATGGTGGGTATTGCGGGATAGAGGCTACTACCGTTATTGATTTTGTTGACTCCAGTCCAACTATTTTACGTCAAGGTAAAGGTGATGCGAGTTGGTTAAATCCATGAAAGGTTAAAAGCTAGTCAATATAGTCATTTCGAGCTTACAACTTTGTAAATTCGTTGCGTATAATAGTAAGCATTAATGAGCACTATTCAATCGATTACTATATGGGCGATACCCGTTTTATTTGCGATCACTTTGCATGAGGTTGCTCATGGTTGGGCTGCTAAAAAATTTGGTGATACTACCGCTCAGTTGTTAGGACGGTTAAGTTTAAATCCGATAAAACATATCGATTTAGTTGGCACAATCCTGGTTCCAGCAGTGTTAATTGCAACAACCGGATATGCATTTGGTTGGGCGAAACCAGTTCCCGTAAATTTTAATCAATTAAGAAATCCTAAAAAAGATATGGTGTGGGTGGCAGCGGCTGGACCTTTTGCAAATGTTGTTATGGCGATATTTTGGTCAATCGTTTTAATCACGGTTATTGGTGGCGCGAGCAGTGAAAATCAATATGCTGAATTTTTTGTTTATATGAGTCTGGCGGGCATTTTTATAAACTTGGTATTAATGGTATTGAATTTACTTCCTATACCGCCTTTAGATGGTGGCAGAGTGTTGTCAGGGTTGGTGCCAAATAATATTTCTGCGTGGTTGTCTAAAATTGAGCCGTATGGTTTGTTTATTCTACTCGGCTTAATGTTTATGGGTTTGTTAAATAAACTCGTTTTCACTCCTTCAATACTTATACTTTTTTTTATAATGTCATTTTTAGGCATTCTGCCCCAAGAATTTGTGCCTTACCTTGAAAAGCTATTGGGTCAAGCTAGTTAAATTTAATCATGAATACTAATCCTTCTCAGAATAATCGTGTCTTATCTGGCATGCGTCCAACTGGCAAATTACATCTTGGCCACTTGCATGGTGTATTGCATAACTGGTTAGAGTTACAACATACGCATGAATGTTTCTTCTTTGTTGCGGACTGGCATGCACTGACCACGGAATACGACAACACAAAAATTATCCCAGGCAGCTCAACAGAAATGGTGATTGATTGGCTGTCAGCTGGGGTGAGTCCAAGTGCGGCAACTTTATTTATTCAATCTCATGTGCCTGAGCATGCAGAGTTACATTTGTTGCTATCAATGATCACACCCTTAGGTTGGTTGGAGCGGGTGCCTACCTATAAAGATCAGCAAGATAAATTAAAAGAGAAAGATTTAGCTACCTATGGCTTCTTAGGTTATCCATTATTACAAAGCGCAGATATATTAGCTTACAAAGCGGGTAATGTGCCGGTTGGTGAGGATCAGGTCGCGCATGTTGAGTTAACGCGAGAAGTGGCACGTAGATTTAATTTTTTGTATGGCAAAGAGCCAGACTTTGAAGAGAAGGCAAAGTTAGCGATTAGCAAAATGGGTAAAAAAAATGCCAAGCTATATCGCGAGCATCGCAAACGTTATCAGGAGCAAGGTGAAGCAGAAGCACTAGAAGTGGCGCAAGCCTTATTGGAATCTCAGCAAAATATCTCAATCGGAGACAAAGAGCGTTTGTTTGGTTATTTAGAAGGCCAAGGAAAAATTATTCTTCCTGAGCCTCAAGCGCTGTTAACGAAAGCTTCTAAAATGCCAGGTTTGGATGGACAAAAAATGTCCAAATCCTATAACAATACAATTTCTTTGCGTGAAGATGCTCAATCTGTAGAGAAAAAAATTCGTACCATGCCAACAGATCCTGCTCGCGTGAAAAGAACAGATCCAGGCAATCCAGAAAAATGTCCGGTTTGGCAATTCCATGAGATATATTCTTCAGAAGATACTCGAACTTGGGCGAGAGAAGGCTGCACTTCAGCAAGCATTGGTTGTATTGATTGTAAACAACCCGTTATCGAAGCGGTTGAGGTAGAATTACAACCAATACGTGAACGTGCGAATGAATATCTTGAAGATGAAGCTACTGTGCAAAGTATAATCAAAGAAGGTTGTGAAGAAGCTCGTGACGTTGCAAGAGATACTTTAGACGACGTGCGCGAAGCAATTGGGTTATCATAAGTTGGTATGACAGATAACGAGAATACATCTCAGGATAACCTTCAAGGCGAATTACCTTTTGCAGTAGTTAAAGGTGAGCCAATGACTGTTCCTCCAGAAGATCTTTATATTCCACCTGATGCATTAGAAATTTTTCTTGATGCATTTGAAGGGCCGTTAGATTTACTTTTGTATTTAATTAAGCGACAAAATTTAGATATTCTGTCACTGCCTGTATATCAAATTACCCAGCAATACATGAGCTACATAGAGCTCATGCAAGAGATGCGCTTAGAGTTAGCTGCAGAGTATCTTGTAATGGCAGCCATGTTGGCTGAAATTAAGTCACGTTTATTATTGCCCCGGCCTGTTGAAGAAGATGAAGAAGATGATCCACGTGCAGAATTAATTAGACGACTTCAAGAATACGAGCGTTTTAAAAAGGTTGCAGAAGATGTTGATCAACTGCCACGTATGAATCGAGATACGTTTGGAGTATCGGTACTACAAGCAGAATATGATTATGAGCGGCCTCAGCCAACAGTAGACTTAAAGGATGTGATAGCTGCATTTCAGGATGTGATGCAGCGAGCAAAAATGTTTGCTAGTCACCATGTTGGGCACGAGCCGCTATCCGTTAGGGAAAGAATGTCTCGTGTACTCTCAATGTTACACGTAGAAGACTTTGTTGAATTCAGTCGTTTTTATGATGTGGAAGAAGGTCGCAGTGGTGTGATTGTTACATTTTTGGCAATGCTAGAACTTATTAAGGGGCATGTAATCGAGCTCGTGCAAGCTGAGCCTTTTGCTCCAATCTATATTAAACCTGCTGTGAAAGGCGATGTAACGAATGAGTTAGCTGAAGATGAAGTTAACTATGAGTAAGTATCTATTTGATAAATATTTAGAAATAACATTATGAAAGATGATCAGTTAAAAAATATAGTTGAGGCTGCATTAATGGCGGCGGATGGTGCTCTTAATATAGATCGATTACTGCAATTGTTTGAGCTTGAAGAAGAAAAGCCATCACGTGATCAAATTAAAAAAGTGTTAGCGACATTAGTCGCTGAGTGTGAAGGTCGTGGTGTAGAGCTTAAAAGAATTGCCAGTGGTTATCGATATCAAACACGTACCGAGGTGCAGCCTTGGGTAGCGCGTTTATGGCATGAAAAACCACAACGTTATACACGTGCATTGCTAGAGACACTATCGTTAATCGTGTATCGACAACCGATTACCCGCGGTGAAATTGAAGAGGTGCGCGGGGTAAGTGTGAGCAGTAATACAATTAAAACACTGTTAGAAAGAGAATGGATTAAGGTGATGGGGCATAAGGAAGTTCCTGGACGTCCTGCGCTTTATGGTAGCACTAAGAAATTTCTAGATTATTTTAGTTTAAAAACTCTTGATGAATTACCAAGTCTTGCAGAATTAGCTGACCTTGACCAAGAGCACCCAGAATTAGATCTAGGTGCACCCGAGGAGAATGATGACCAAGCGAAACTTGGAGTGGTTACCGATTCAGGTGAGATTGAAATCGTTGGTCCAAACCAAACCAGGCACTAGCATTAAAGTGATTAAAATAATCTGTTATTAACATATTTTTCTTTTAGGCAGTGTATTGAAAGAAATTGCTTCTAACCAAAATTCAAAATAGTCTATTTTTTGCGAATTATAAATTCCATCTGCGAGCCAAATAATCTCCCCAATACAGGTAATGAAAGTAACCTGGTGGGTAATTCTATAATTTTAATAATGAAAGAATTAGTTGGTTCTAATGGTGGTTGGCTTCGACGTAGCTCGACGACTTCAAACCCTGCTTTATTAAAGCAATTGCGAGCTGTAGTTGGAGTAAATTCCCAAACATGTAATGGGATATAAC
>CALAJL010000075.1 GCA_937922735.1 uncultured Gammaproteobacteria bacterium
TGCAGCACTACAGTTTTTCTCGACTACACCATTCGGTATGACTGCCATGGAGATGAATGCGTGGTTGTACCACTGTGGTGGCATGGAATTATGGCAAGAGGCTTATAAGCAGTTTGGTTTAATACCCGCTGCAGCAGGGAACACTAATGTACAAATGGCCGGCTGGTTTAATAAAGAAATTAATTCCATAAAAGATTTGAAAGGCTTGGTAATGCGTATTCCTGGTTTGGGAGGTGAAGTTTTAAAGCGTGCTGGCGGAACTCCCAGGAACATACCAGGTGGAGAATTGTTTACTTCACTGCAATCAGGAAATATAGATGCGACTGAATGGGTTGGTCCATATAATGATCTGGCCTTTGGTTTTCATAAGATTGCCAAATACTATTACTATCCCGGCTGGCACGAGCCCGGTACGACGTTAGAGTGCTTCATTAATCAAAGCGCCTTTGAGGAGCTGCCTAAGGACTTACAATCGATTGTGATGAATGCTTGTCGAATCGCTAATCAGGAGATGTCACTTGAATATATTGCACGAAACAATGATGCATTAAATACTTTGGTGAATGAGCACAATGTAGATTTGCGCAAATTGCCTGATGATGTAATTCGAAAGCTAGCTGAGTTATCGAAAGAAGTGACGGCTGAGCTGGGCTATACCGACCCACTGGCACGGAAAATTTATGATTCTTATACTGAATTTTTCAATAAATCTCGTGCTTGGTTAGATATTTCAGAGCGTGCCTACTTGAACTTGCGAGCGTGATAGACTAAAACAGTCAACAGATTCATAACCCCTATAATAACCATAATAAAATTCAGGAAAAGGAGTAGTAAACGTGGATGATCTTTTTGTAAAGTGGCGCACGATGTGGGATGCCAAGGAGTACACCATCCAATTGTTTTTTCTGGCTAATTTTTTAATTGCCCTTTATATCGCTTATTTGCCTCTACGTTCTAATGGTAAAGATATAACAGCACTCAATCGAACCATCATGATTGGTTTTGGATTGGGTTATGCTGCATTGGTGTTGTATGCATATTTTTCACTTGTACCCACTTTCTCGCCATATGGATAACGGTTAAGTAGAAAAATAATTTAAAATTATAAAACGGTGGCCTAATAATAGGCTGCCGTTTTTTTTGTCTTAAATTAAGTATCGTGAACTTTCTACAATTTGTTCTAATAGACTTTGTCAGGCAACCAAGTGGCTAGTTCTGGATAATAAGCAATTAACATTAAGGCTATTAATTGAATAACTATAAAGGGTGCAACGCCCCGATATATTTGTTTGGTTTGAATTTCTTTTGGCGCTACACCGCGTAAATAAAATAACGCAAATCCAAATGGTGGAGTGAGGAAAGAAGTTTGTAAATTTATTGCGATCATAATGCCTAGCCATACTGGATCTACACCAAGTGAAAGTAGCACTGGTCCCACTATAGGCACGACAACAAAAGTAATTTCGATAAAGTCAAGAATAAAGCCTAGTAAAAACATCAATAGCATAACGATTAAAATTGCAGTGAAGGTGCCACCCGGCAACTGGGTTAATAATTGATGTACTGCAGCATCACCGCCATAACCGCGAAACACTAAAGAGAAAATTGACGCGCCGATAAATATCATAAACACCATGCAAGTAACTCGAACGGTACGTTGCATGACATCTCTTAAGCATTGCAAATCAAGTCGATGATTAACTAATGCGAGTAGTAAAGCACCAATTGCACCTACAGATGCTGCTTCGGTTGGGGTGGCTATACCTTTAATGATTGAGCCTAATACCAATACGATTAATAAAATGGGTGGCACTAATGCACGTGTTACACGCTTAAACCAAGCTATTAAATCTATATCATCATGTTTCTGCATGGCGGGCATTGCAGCGGGCTTTGTCCAGGCAATGAATATTACATATATTAAATACAGTCCTACCAAGAGTAGGCCAGGAATGATCGCACCTAAAAACAAATCTCCTACTGAAACTGTATCGGGTGAAAAATTTCCTTGGCTGAGTTGAGCTTGTTGATAAGCAGAAGAAAGAACATCACCGAGTAACACTAAAATAATGGATGGCGGAATAATTTGACCAAGCGTGCCGGATGCACAAATGATTCCGGTAGAAATCTCAGGTTGATAACCTCTTTTCAGCATGGTGGGTAGTGACAACAAGCCCATGGTGACGACAGTGGCGCCGACGATTCCTGTGCTAGCAGCTAATAGCATGCCTACAAGCACTACAGATATGCCCAAGCCGCCTCGTAATGTGCCAAATAAAGATGCCATGGTGTCAAGTAATTCGTCAGCAATCTTGGAGCGTTCTAGCATTACTCCCATGAAAACGAACAGTGGAACAGCCATTAGCGTTTCATTAGTCATAATGCCAAACAAGCGACTCGGGAAGGCTTGTAAAAGCGCTGGATCAAATGTTCCAGTCATCACGCCAGCAAAGGCAAATATGATAGAAACCCCTGCTAGTGTGAATGCAACAGGGTAACCAAATAGCAGCACGCATATAACGGTGAGGAATAATATGAATGCAATGATTTCCATCTTGATGTTTTAATTTATGATGGATTGGGCGATGTGAGATTAAGCCATGCACGCCCGGCTAAAGAGATGGCTTGTAAGAAAAGCAGTACAGCCATTATCGGAATGAGTGTTTTTAAAATATAAATAAATGGTAAACCACCTGCTTCCCGTGAGCCTTCAAGTAGCTTCCAGGAATTAATCACATAATCAAAGCTTACCCAGAAGATAAAGATTGCAAAGGGTAGCAGTAAAAATAAGGTTCCAAATAAGTCTACTTTAGCTTTATTTTTGTTAGACATGCTTTGGTAAAAAATATCCACACGGACATGCTCGTTATGCTTAAGTGTGTATGCACCTGCAAGCATAAATATAAAAGCATGCAAGTAGGTGGTGGACTCTTGTAGTGCGATACGGCCAAAGTTAAAGCCGTAACGCAACACTACTACCAAAAAAGTGATGAATACCATGGCTAACACTAGCCACGCGATGATTCGGCCAATATGCTCATTGAAGGCATCGATTGTGTCACACAGCTTTTGCATCTAACTACTCAGGTTAATCAATTTATGCTAATCAAACTAAATCATCCAAACTGGGCGAATATGCAATCCGTGCCAATAAAATATTTTTAAAGGTATCTGGGTTTTTAATATGAGTGATTTCGCCATCTTTAGGAAAAATTTTATCTTGCAGTCGAGATAACCAGAAGCGTAGTGCTGCGGCACGCAACATATATGGCCAAACTTGTAATTCTTGCGGTTGAAATGCACGTTCCGCTCGGTAAGCACTAATTAAAGCGTCATAGCAGTCTTTGTTTAGTTCACCATTTTCGTTACTGCACCAATCATTTACGGTAACCGCTAAGTCGTATAGAAGTGAATCGTTACAGGCATAGTAAAAATCAATGATTCCGGTCAGCGCCTGATCCTCGAACATGACATTGTCACGAAACAAGTCAGCATGAATAACGCCTTTTGGTAAATCATCGGGTAAGGCTTGTTTGCGAAAATGAATTTCATTTTCTAAAATAATCTGGTCATCACTAGATAGGTGATCAAAGATGCGTTCAGCCGTATTTTCCGACCAGGCAATTCCACGTGGGTTATCTAGTTCACCTACAAACGACTTACCAATGGTATGCATTTGCGCAAGCGAATGTCCAACCGCTGCACAATGAGTGCTATTGGGTTGCAACTCATTTTTTCCTGCTAAGCGCCTAACTATTGCTGCGGGCTTATCTTTTAATACTCGAACATAATTATCATTCAGATCTGCGATGGGATGTGCTGTTGGCATTCCATGATCTGAGAGATGTGCCATGAAGTTCAAGTAGTAGGGCAGCGTGTCAAAACCAACTTCTTCAAAAATCGTTAATACAAACTCACCACTTTCTGTAGTGACAAAATAATTTGTGTTCTCAATCCCTGCATTAATGCCTTGATAGCTTTGTAACGCACCTAGGGAATAATGAGTGAGAAAAACTTCGAGCTCTGGTTGCTCAATGTTTGTATAGACAGACATGTTTTAGAATTTTTGTTCTTGTTATTGATGCCGTTGTTCAATTAATGTTTTAAAAACCAATCAATCTGATCATCTTTTACACTATCAGAGGAAAATGGCTGTAACCCGTTAGAAACCGGGTGCAAGATGTGGAAAATATTTAACCACTTTCATGCTTCAAATTTAGCGACATGATAACGTTCCAGCTCACTGATCACTAGTAATAACTTCTTAAACAATGCCGAAAAATAAACAA
>CALAJL010000076.1 GCA_937922735.1 uncultured Gammaproteobacteria bacterium
TTTCGGCCAATAGCGGACATTACTATTACCAACTATCCTCAACCATTAATCTTTGTTTTATTTGGTCAACTTGAGGGCCATAGAGCTGACTATAGTGCATACTTTTCCATCCTTCTTCTGCCCCATGAATATTCTTGAGAGTAAATGGTATATTTTGTTCTTTAAAAGATAATTCATATTTTTTTTGAGTAACATTATTAACAATAATTACTTCAAAAGTGTATGGTTCTAATTTTTCTCCGTGCAAAATATTCCTTTTTATAGCCCTTGTTTTTGCAATAAAGTTCACAGGCACTTGAATACTTTTACGTCCTTCACTTCTATATGGGATATTTTCTTCATTTAACATTTTCAAAAATTCCTTATAGTTATCTTCATCACCAAAACCTAAACTCCATGATGGACCAGTAAATGTGCTTTCATCATTACCGCCAAATATTTCGATTTTGCACGAGCTAATAAGCACAGTAACGATAATCAGATAAATACTTAATTGATAATTAATCATAAGGAATTGTATCTAGCAACAAATGTCCGCTTTGGGTCGTTAGCGGACATTATACTGAACCAGGCTCCACGAGCAGATGCTCAATATCATGCTGCATATTTCGTGTATGAATAGTCACTTCTAATATCAACAACAGCAAAGAAAGTATTATTAGCAACATCGCTGCAATGAACAAATAGGCAATGATCGTGCCTAATGTAAATAAAGCAAAATCACCTATAAACAAACACATTACCACTACACATATTACGAGCGCACTTCCCACTGATAGCCGAATCGCCCAATTAATTATCCACGTGCGTTTTCTTAACGAGCGAACTTCCTTGCAAAGCGCTACTTGATGTTCTTTTGATGAAATCTCATGCATAAATCGATCTACAAGGCGGGTACGATCCACCACTCGGCTTAAACGATGAGAAAGCACTGACAAAAATCCTGCAATTCCAGTAAGCATAAACACGGGCGCCACCGCTAACTGAATCACTTCTGCAATTGCGTGAATAGGCACACTATCCATAATTTTCTCCCCGAATGCATAATAGCTTATACAATTTTCATTACGCTATGTTTACGTATGCTAATAGCATAGATAATTAATAACTTTATTAACTTAAGCACTAAGCCATTTTCCGCAATGCAATACTAGCAATCAAAATCACAATTATTGTTGGCGCAAATGCACCGAGAAAAGGTGGGACGTCATATACCACACTAGTATTACTTAACACTCTGCTAACCAAATTAAACACTACCGCCACTACTATTCCTAATGCAATGCGTTGACCCAAACCGCCCGCACGTGCAGAACGAAATACAAAAGGCACTGCCAGCAATAGCATGGCTAAGCCTGATAACGGCACCGCAAAACGATTGTAATACGCAAGCTGATAACGTTTTGAATCTAACTCATTGTCATCTAAATAAGAAATATATTTCTTAAGCTTTACCGCCCCCATATATTCCGGCTTAACCGTTATTACATCAAATAATTCTATCGACACTAGGCGCTCCCAGTGTTCTTCTTCCGCTGCTACCGTTTCTACACCACTTTTTGAAATTAAACTATGTTTGATATCTGAAAGCTTCCAAACATTATTTTCATACACCGCTTGCTTTGCAAAGCTTGCACGCTTTAATTTGTATTGCTCATCTAACTCATATATCCAAATATCTCGCATTCGATAATCTGGATAAATTTCTTGAGCATTAATATATCGATTGTTATCTCGCACCCATATTCCATACTTTGAACGTAATGAAATTTTCTTAATATCACTTTCATCAATACTATCTTTCTTATCACCTCGCACTTGGCTTTTACTTAAACTGTTTGCATACCCTTGTGCAGTAGGCACTATCATCTCACCTACCCAAACACTAATAGCAATGAGTATTGCGCCAACTTTTAGCACCGACCATACAATACGTAATTTACTTATTCCTACCGAGCGCAATGCTACTAGTTCACTTTTTGCGGCCAATCCTCCCAAACCAATTAGCGCACCTAATAATAATGCTGTTGGCATAAATTCATATAAGCGCTGCGGCATTTCAAACATCAATCGCAACATAACATGACCAAAGGTAAAACCTCGATCATCTACCGATTCAATATCGTTAATAAAATCAATAATGGAATCTATTGAAAACAAAACCAGCAACGCAAATAATGTACCTACAAAAACAGTTCTTCCTAGATAACGATCAAAATGTTTGAACATTTGCATGTTAAGCGCCTAATCGCCTGCGCATAGTAAGCACAATAATTAATACCAACATCGCTGCATGCACTGCAAACATTCCCGGGAGTACAGCCAACTTTCCGTCTGCCACCCATGATTCTGCGAGGATAAGTAAGTTTGAATAAATTAAGTAAATAACGATCGCCACTGCTAGCCCAGCAAAACGACCTTGCCGAGGACTGGTTACACTAAGCGGAAATGCAAGCAATGCCAGCAATACCGCAGCAATTGGCACGGATATTCGCCATTGCAGCTCAGCGGTATCAACCAACTTATTTGATTTGAATAATTCTGCGGTTGATTTGAATTCGGGGTTTTGTGTATCAACATTGATATCGAACTCTGGAATGCGCACTGCATGTTGATCAAATTCCAGCAATGCAAAACCACCTTCACCAGGCGTACCTTCGTAACGTTGACCTTTTTTAAGTATCAAAGATTCACCGCCGAGTTCTGTTACATTTTTCTGCTCGGCATGCTGTGCAGTTTCAATCGCAACATTGCCATCTCTTCTGTCATAAATAAAAACATTGTTTACTTCACCGGTTTCTCTATCGGACTGTTCTACAAAAACTACCCAATTACCTTGATTTGATTCTATAAATTGACCAGGTGTTAAACTATAGATATCACTAAACCCGCCTGCTTTTTGTTTAATGGTTTCAATTTGCTGCTCAGCCCATGGTGCAGAATAAATCGACAAGTAAAATAAAAATGCTATTAACGGTATAAATAGCAAACTCGCATAACGTAACAATGAACGTGAACCGATTCCGCTCGCTTTAATTGCATAAATTTCACTATCTCGGTAATAACGACCCAAGGTGAGCATGATGGTCAGTAGTAGCGCAAAAGGAATTAATAAGATTGCTGACTTTAAAACGCCAAGACCTAACATTGATATCACGACATCTGAAGGGAGCTTTCCTTTCATTACTTTTGAAAGCAAACTTACAAACGATTGGCCAACAATAACCACTAACAAGATGATACTTACACCAGCAAAGGTTTGAGCGAGCTCTTTTGAGAAATATCGATTTAAAGTGGAGAACATATTTAATTATTATTGCGTCAGACCGGAATCACTGGTTACATTTAGGCCAATATTAGCAATAATGCATCCCGCACAAACAGTTTAATTGAGGATTACCATGGATTACATTGCCAAAACCACTTCTGTAGACAAAGAAAGCGCTGATTGTGTCGTTGTAGGCATATTCAAACCCAAGCGTCTAAGTGACTCAGCCAAAAAACTCGACAAGCTTTATAAAGGCAGTATTACTCATGCCTGTCAACGCGGTACAGCTGGAGGCAATATAGGGCAAATAACCACTTTACATAATTCCGGTCGTAGCAAACATAACTGCATCATTGTAGTGGGTTGCGGGGATCCGAACGAGCTAACCGTTAGCGCTTACCAAAGAGTGCTTGCAGCAGTAGCGAGTGAAATTAAAAACAATAAAACAAGCCATGTTATCAACTGTTTGACCGAATTAGCTGTGAAAGATGCAGATATACTCACTAAAGCACAACTCTGTGTGACCGCGATTGAATCTGCAATGTATCGCTATAGCGAAACCAAACCTAGTGCCACTAATTCAAAAATACACCTTAAGAAACAAAAATTTATTTCTAGCACAAAACAAGAGCTAGATGATATTCGTGATGGCATAGAAATTGGTCAAGCCATTTCACACGGCATGGACCTAGCTAAAGAGCTTGGCAACTTGCCTGGAAATGTATGCACACCAACTTACCTTGCCGAACAAGCTCTGGAACTTAAAAAAGAGTATAAAAGTCTTAAAGTAACCGTGCTCGAAGAGACACAAATGAAGAAACTCGGTATGGGCGCATTACTTTCCGTTTCACATGGAAGTGTAGAGCCCGCAAAACTGGTCACCATGGAATATAACGGCGGTGAAGCTGATGAACGCCCCATTGTATTGGTTGGCAAAGGCATAACCTTTGACACGGGTGGAATATCTTTAAAACCGGGTGCCACTATGGATGAAATGAAATTTGATATGTGTGGCGCAGCGAGCGTACTGGGCACTATGAAATCCTGTTGCGAACTTGAACTACCTATTAATGTGGTATGTGTTATCGCCTGCGCTGAAAACATGCCAGGCGGAAAAGCCACAAAACCCGGAGATGTGGTAACCACCATGTCGGGTCAAACCGTTGAAATTTTAAACACGGATGCGGAAGGCCGTTTGGTGTTATGTGACGCACTGACTTATATAGATAAGTTTGACCCTGAAATAGTCATTGATGTGGCAACCCTCACTGGCGCCTGCGTTGTGGCGTTGGGGCAGATCCCTTCAGGCGTCATGAGTAATGATGATGACTTAGCCAAAGCACTTATTAAAGCTGGCGAACTAACAGGAGATCGCACTTGGCAATTACCTCTCTGGGACGAGTACCAATCTCAACTCGATAGTAACTTTGCAGATATTGCGAATATCGGTGGACGTTGGGGCGGCACGATCACGGCTGCATGTTTTCTCTCCAGATTCACTAAAAAATATACCTGGGCCCATTTAGATATCGCCGGCATTGCTTGGCACCAAGGTAAGATGAAAGGCGCTACAGGAAGACCCGTTCCTTTATTAACGGAGTATTTATTACATCAGGCCTATGAGATGTAAGCGCAAAGATGGCATCTACCGACAGTACCAATACATCTGATAA
>CALAJL010000077.1 GCA_937922735.1 uncultured Gammaproteobacteria bacterium
CATATTAGCAGCCATATTCATGGTGACGGAGCCAATCGCGGGGTGGTTGCTTGGAACTTCTGGCATAAGTTGTTTGAATAAAGGCCGAAATGCTTTAGTGAGCAATTCAACAAAACCCGCCCGCTCTGCAATGGTGAAAAACCCCAACCATAAGCACAATATACCTACTAAGCCGAGTGCAATTTCAACACTTAAACTTGCCATATCGAATGTAGCTTGCACGACCTGTGCAAATATGGCGCTATTGTCTTTTACTATGGCTTGAAAAACACAGCTTAGGAATGCTGCGATAAAAAAGCTGAACCAAATATAGTTAAGCACTAAGAGAGTATCTAACGCTAAGAATTATTGACCAATCTTTAAAAAGAATGGCAGCCACATGATCAATAAGAACAGTGCAACAGCTAACTCTAAGTAGCCAATAAAGCTGAATTTCTTACGCACGTTTTCATCTGACATACGAATTCTGCACATCATAAAATCAAACATAAGCACCATGAATATCAACGGCATGGAGGCAGGTATAACTGTAGTAGGTACTATATTCCAACCATCAAGATCAACGCCTGTGCCGGGTAGCGGCGACATGAAAGCTACAAACAAGGCAGCTGCAATAAGTAGTATTCGTAATGCTCCAAGATCTTTTAAAAAGCTCATTCGTTTAGATTTTCCATTGTTAATATGTCAATAAAGGTTACAAATCACATAAATAGTTTAAATATGCAACTGGTTTATGGACCAATTTTGTCACTTTTCGCCCTGCCTCAACACTTTAGCGAATGTCGTAACCTCTTGTAACTAAAGCGCTTTATCTCATCGGGCGAGATAATCCAAATTAAAATATAAAGATATACTTTAGCTCATTAATCTGTGATTTGTGCCCATTCATAGGGAACTCAACAGAAAAAAGGATTTTAACACCAAAGTGATTTGGGAAAATTTTTAAACTTATATAAGGATTGTAAAAGATGGAAATGAATAAATTAGTAAAAGGTTTGATTTTAGCGGGTGCAATGGTAGCTGGTGGAAGTGCAATGGCCGCTACTCAAGGTACTTTAGGTGGTACTTCACAAGGTGATATCGATATTGATGTAACCGTAGGTGATCAAATTCAAATTACTGCTTTACAAGATATTACCGGTTCCCATGTTCCTGGTAATGATTTTACTGGCAGCAGCACTGCATGTGTGTACACAAACAATCCAACTGGAAACTATGACGTAACTATGACTAGCTCAAATCCTGGTGCTGGTAATGTATTTCAACTAAGTGATGGATCAACAACTGTTGTTTATAGTATTTCTTATGATGATGGTAACAGCACAGCTGCAATGCTTTCGGGCCAAGTGAATACTACATTTGATAATGCAGACACTGCTTCAGTAACATGTGGCGGAACACCGCAATCGTCTATTGATATCGTGGTTCCAGCCGCTAACTTAGATGTAGTTGGCGCAGGTACTTATTCAGATGTGGTAACTATCTTAGTTGCACCTAGATAATTTTAGGTTCATTTAGTTTTTACAATGCTGATGTGCCGGCGGTCATGTACCGCTGGCACGTTTTGTAAATGTTTTGTAATCACGGTTAATAATGATAATAACTAAAATAAAATCTTTAAGGGTTAATTTCAAAACAAGCAGTAATTTACTCATAACGGGTTTATTTGTGTTTTCATTGCTTGCTTTTTCTACTCTACAAGCTGCATCACAAGGTTCAGCAGGTGCCACATCAAGTGGAACGGTTGAGATAGGTATAGCGGTCAATAGAAGTATCATTATACAAGGCTTGCGTGATTTTAACTTTGGTCTCTGGAGAAATGGTGATGGAACGCTAATAGATAATGATGATGTATGTGTCGCAAAAACATCCAACTTTGGTAATTATGGTGTTCGAGCTGCAGGAGATGGTGACGGGTTTGATCCATCTGCGTTCACGTTATCTAATGGTTTTGATCAAATAAATTATAATGTGTACTGGAATGATCAAACCGGTACAGCAGGCACACAGCAGCTTACACCGGGACTTATTCAGCATGGTCAGGTTGAAACTGCTTTTCACGTGATAATTGCGGTTATATTTGGCGTTTGTGCAAACAACGCAAATGTTCAAATTGAAATTCCTGATACTGAATTAGCTTCTGCGGTCGGTGGAGCATATTCAGGAACATTGACACTGCTTGTAATTCCCGACTAGTCTTAGTACTTCTTCAATTAAATAGCCACAATATGTTCAAGCATCTAAAGTGCTTGTTACTCGCACTTCTACTATTGCTTTGTACTACCTCTGCATCTGCAGTAATTCGTATCTATGGCTTAGAAGACTTTAATTTAGGTCGGTGGGTGATAGGAGCGGGATCAATTCGTTCTAATCTAAATATTTGTGTGGCAGTACGGCCGCGTGGCCCATATCAAATTACAGCTTATGGTCAGGGGCCATCCAATACATTTGTTCTTTCGGATGCGGGAGTTAACCTACCAATTAGAATTTTATTTAATGATCGTCCAAGACCTAATGGGGCAGAAGAGCTACTGCCTGGGCAAACATTAAGTGGTTTGCGCGGTAGACGCGGTCAAGGGATTCGACGAGCGTGCAGTCGACCAACGGCTAATCTCTCTATATTTGTAGCAGAGTCTGATCTTGCACAACTACCTGCAGGTCGTTATAGGGGTAATGTGGTTATTGTGGTGGGCCCAGAATAATAGCGCTTAGTTTTCACAAACTAGTTTATCTATAAATGCGACGCCTTGATTTATGTTGAGTTCAGGTAGTTCAATATTACAGATTGTTTGGCCACTTTTTGAAAGTTCAAGTGCTTCTTTCCCAGAAATCTCAGCTTGTAACCAACCATCCTGGTCAGTTACTGCATAACCGATGGCATTTTTAATTTTCATTCTTGCTGCAGGTGAACCATCTGCCAATTCGATTCGAGTAATTAAAACAGTAATCGGTTCAACTTGATAGTTTAGAGTTTCTACATTTCCAGGATATAACGTAACTGATCTTGGAGCCTCATCAAAATGTAAAATTTCATCACTAATGGAGCGTATAGAAATACGATAGGTTTTAAATGCAGCTAAAGGCAATACAGTGCGCTTTCCTACTTTGGCTGTGCCTCGTGGCTGTCCGTCTACAAAAATTTCAAATGGTTCGTTTGTTGTCGGACCGTGAAGCTCTAGAATAACTCCACTATCTGTATTGCGTTGCCCACCAAATGCAAGCTGTCCATTGTTAGTTAATAGATTAGTATTTTGATTTCCTCGATAACGTAAAAAACTACCACGTTCATTATCATCAACATGCTCTATTTGAGAATCGATACGCCCCCAAGATGATAAGTTTTCGCCACGTAGACCTGCTGTAGAACGGTCAAGTTCTTCCGATAAGAAGCTACTGACTGTAATTTCTCCATAATCACTATCATCGAAACTTTTACTTAGATTCGCAAATACAACCGGGCCTTCATCTGTTTCACCCGCAGATTTTGAGAATAAATATCGCGGTCGTATAGATAAATTCTGTCTGGCTTCAATTCTAGATATTCGTAAGCCGGCTTGTAGGTTGTAGTCATCTTCTTCAAAGAATGAGCTGAAATTTGCATCTATAGAATAATGGTTTCTATGAAAAAGTGGATAACGATATTCCAAACCATATGATGTACTAGACTCCTCATTCAGCCTATCTCGGTATTGGGTGCGTGCGATAAGATTTCCTTTGCTAAATGGAACACTGGCAGAAATATTACCTTGCGTGAAGTCACTAGGTAGTATGCGTACGTCAATGTCTTCAACATCGTCATCAATGTTTGATTGAATTTGACGAAAATCCATATTTATGGAGATGTCTTTGTATCTAATTTGCCCCGACATCTGAAGACCCCATTCACCATCAGTGCCAATCAGGGCGGTGTTTTGTAATATATAACCAGGACCAAAATAGGCAATTCCTCCTTGCAGCAGGCTGTTATCTTTTGAATGTAAAATTTCTGCTGATGCACCTAAATTATTTTTAAGACGATATGCTGTGCCCATACGTATCAATTCACTACTGGATATCTCTGGTAAATTATCGTCTGAGCCATCTTTCTCTAATAAGCCAACTTCAAAATAATGTAGCGGTTGATCCATGGGGGCTAAAATTGAAGACTTTACAAAAAAATATTGTTCCTCTCTCGTACTTCCTGAAGAGTCAGTAATACGTAATGTGATGGGATAAGAACCGGAAGGTAATCTCAGCGTATTGAGTTGCTGGTTACCAGTATCGTATATGCCGCCATCAATCAGCTTGTCTTCTCTAAACACCTCTACTTGACTGCGAGAATTAAGAAACAAAAATATTTCAGTTGCTTGAGAATAATCCAAGTCGGAACGTGTGCGTGTAGAGCCATACAAGCGAGCACCAAGCACATCAAGGGTATTTGTAAATGAACTAAATTGCGTGTCAGAGTTGTAGTACCCTAATTCTTTAGCAATTCCTGCATTGTCGTTTAATAGTGATAAATTTTCTAAATTAAAATTTCGAGTATCTGAATAATCCCATTGTGTTCGCATCCTCGATTGTCCATATGAAATAATATGATTTGCACCAGTGGTATAAGATGTGTTGCCATCTTCACCGCTAAAGCTACTAGAGAAAGCATTCACGCTAGAAAATTTAGTTGCATTGACTTTAGGTAAAAATTTGTTTGAAACAATACCTTGTGGCTGAAGTTGTAACTTGTTTACAAAGACATATAAATGGAAACGACTCTCGTCAAAAATTACACCTGCAATATTAGGTTCTATAATTCTACACTCTCTTTGTAGTTCAGATAAACAAACTGCACTAGCATTTGTATCCAATTTTCCTGACAGTGATTGACTGATAGTTTCAGGGTTTATTAAGTAGGGAATTAATAACGCGACTTCTTCTGGATTCATTAATTCGATGCTATCGGGTGTATAGGTTGCTAGGGTGCTTCCCATTTTTTCATTACCGTAGTAAACATCAACTTCAGTGGTTTGAGGTAAAACTAGATCTTCAAACCCTGGTGGTGGGGTGTCTTTTACTCTAATAGAAGGTTTATCTTCAGCCAGTATGGGCGCAGGGATTAATATTGCCCATAGAAATAAACTGGCTAGTAATAGCCAGCATCTGAGAGTGACAGAGCGTTGCAGTGAAGTCTGCATGAGCTATGTGCGTAAACTAAGAGAGAAAGATTACTTGTAAGTTTTCACCGAGTTTTTAGTGCCTATGCTCATTTGATAATCGACAGCCTTGTTAAATGGTAAGTCTATAGACCAACTATTTCCTGGGTATAAACGTTTACCATTTAATCTTTTGCAGTCTTCAGAGTCTTTTGCAGCGCCATCTGGACATTGTTTTCCTTCGCGCAATAAAACATTTGTATTGCCTTTGTTTTCAAACGCAAGGGAAGTTCCAGTGTGTGTGGCAATTAAATTTGGCTCTGGTGTAGCAGGTTGCATTAGCACAAGGACTTCATAGCCTACTAAAATTTTAACACCAATTTGTTCTGCTTCTAAATCACCGACTACGGGTTTAAAAGTGACGCGGTATACACGTTCTTTTTCCCCTAAAGGTAATAATGAAACCAAGCGCACTAATTTTCTTCCACCGGGAGGGATTACAAGTTTATTGGGCGTGACTAACAGACCAGATTCACGTGGATCAGTGATACTCACGCGTTTCTCGCTTTCTGTTCCGGGTTGTTCTACAACTGTCGGTGTGATTTCGATATACAGATTTTCTGAACTTGGATTTTCAACTTCAATATCTTTGCGAAGAGGTTTGCCAGGCTCAAAGTGAATGATGGCTTCACTTAAAACCATATTTGCAGACAGGGATGAATAAGGTAATGCGAATAAAAAACATAACCACATTGATAGTGGCAAGAATGAGATTATTTTCAGTGATGTTAGTTTTTGCAATTGTGTAAGCATGGGAATGGTGATCCTTAGTGATATTTTACTCATTATTTATATAGCGTTTATATATTTAAGGATTAGAGTGTGTAATTGATTGAATTTCCAACAGAAATTGCCAAAACGACTATTTTCATGGCTGGCCGGAAATACCCATTTGATTGCTATTTTTGATTGCGTTTGATGTGCCTTTGATCGTAATTTGTTGTCAGTTGGTCGGTGGTCAGCAAGAGAAATTACTAAACATAATTATTCATAAAGTATGCATATTTTTGCCATGTTTCATCGTTAGGGTGGCGGTGATCACCATTAAATAAATAGGAATAAAGATGATTTATGGATTACTGGCTCTTCTCATTATATTCGCCATCCTCGTGGGCATTGGTTTCTTGGTTTATTTCTTGGTCCAAAAAATTAAACAATCAAAAACAAACACTATGACTAATTTAGAAAATTTAAGCTCAGATAATGCTGGGAATATGAAAGTAAAAAGTATGAATGATACTTTGACGATCAGGGGAATAATTGTGGGTCTCATTGCGATCGTAATGTTAATTCCATTAGTGATGATGCAAGGTGTTGTCGATGAGCGTAATGGGTTGTATAGCAATGTACTGCACGATATTGCGAATACCTGGGGAGGCCAACAATTACTACAAGGGCCAGTTCTAGTAGTACCTTTTGTAGAAAAGCACGTTAGCAAAGAAACGATAAAAGATGAAACTGGTAATGAGAGAATAAAAACTAAAACTAAATATTTAACTAAGTACGCGATACATTTACCAAAAGAATTATATATTGATGTGGATTTAACAGAGCAACATCGAAAGCGTGGAATATATAAGTCTTTGGTTTATGAAGCTGATCTTTCATTAGCAGGAAGTTTTGAAAAAATAGATATACAAAGTATGTCTGACTATATCCATCGTATAGACTGGGATAAAGCATATTTAGTGATGGGCTTGTCTGATACACGTGCAATTAACGAAGTATCCACTCTAAGCTGGAATGGAAGTGAGGTTGGCTATTCTCCTGGTACAAAAGTTACAGAGTTAGTCAGTCATGGTTTTCATGCCAGCGTAAAAGGGTTGAATGCAGACACTGAGTTACATCGGTTTAATACTAAAATTTCAATTAATGGTAGCCAAGGGTTTCGCTTTGCGCCATTTGGTGAAAATACTACTGTGAATATGACATCGAGCTGGCCGCATCCAAGCTTTCAGGGTATGACCTTGCCGGCGAATTATGAAATAACCGCAGAAGGATTTACTTCATCTTGGATGATTCCGCATTTAGCGCGCAACTATCCACAAGCTTGGGTTTATGGAAATAATAACTACCATTTGAGTGAATTTACGGCCGGTGTGGATTTGTTTGAACCAGTATTTTTATATTCTAAGGTTACCCGTGCGGTGAAGTATGGAATTTTATTTGTCGGCCTAACGTTCCTAAC
>CALAJL010000078.1 GCA_937922735.1 uncultured Gammaproteobacteria bacterium
AAAACCAAAACATATAAACTAAATCACACTAATTATGTCAACAATTGTTGCAGTTAAAAAAAATGGCAAAGCATGTATTGCTGCAGATACATTAACTACCTTTGGGGACGTTAAACAATCCAGTGAATTTGATGATACGCATGACAAAATATACCAATATAAAGATAATTATTTTGGGATCGTAGGGAGTGCAGCTCATCATATCGTTATTCAAAGCATTCTCAAAAAACATGGGGATGAATTAAATTTCAGTTCTCAATTAGATATATTTGAGTCGTTCAGAAAACTGCACCCCATTCTTAAAGAAGAATACTTTTTAAATCCAAAGGATGAAGAAGAAGATGCCTATGAATCTTCCAGAATTGATACCTTGATTGTAAACCCACATGGAATTTATGCAGTTTATGCATTAAGAGAAGTGTTTGAGTATTCGCGATTTTGGGCAGTTGGATCGGGTGGCGATATTGCTTTAGGTGCTATGTATGCAATACATAATCGTCTAGATGATGCAGATGAAATAGCTAAAATAGGCATAGAAGCAGGTGCGACTTTTAATAATGCAACGGCATTACCTTTGACTTCATATTCAATCGATTTACATAAGTAAGCACAAGAATTATGTTTACTGGGATAATTGAAGAGCTTGGTACCATTGAAAAAGTGGCTTTCGATAATGATATTCATCAATATCGTATTCATGTATCTACAGAATTTATAGAAGGCGTGAAGTCTGGAGACAGTATTGCAGTGGATGGTATTTGTCTAACGGCATACGATCTTGAAAAAAATTCATTCCAAGTAGATGTGTCTACCGAAACCCAACATTGCACTAGCTTTGGCCATTCAAAAGCAAGCCATCAAGTAAATCTTGAACGTTCCGTAACACCTACTACACGCCTTGGTGGTCACATGGTGAGTGGACATGTCGATGGCTTAGGAACAGTAGTTAAACGTGATGATAATGATAATGAAACGGTGCTTTGGGTAAAAATATCTGCTGATCTTGTAAAATATATAGCTGTTAAAGGCTCTGTTTGTGTAAATGGTGTGAGTTTAACTGTGAATCAGACTTTAGAGGATCAATTTTGCGTTACAATTATTCCACATACTTTGCAAAATACGACGCTAAATATGATTCAAACAACAGATTTGGTTAATATAGAAGTTGATCTAATCGCACGTTATTTAGAAAAATTATCTCAGTCTACATAATTAATCGATCTCAAACTAACAATGAAAGATAGTCAAACAATTGGTGCGGATTATTCTGGCAAAAACTCAAAAATAGCTATTGTTTCAGCTCGTTTCAATGGTGAAATTGTTGAAGCCATGCGAGTAGCTGCTCACCAATCATTACTTGATAATGAGGTAAATAAAAAAGACATCACTCATGTTTATGTGCCAGGTGCTTTTGAGCTTCCACTGGCATGTAAAACACTTGCTATAAGTAAGAGATATGATGCAGTTATCGCTTTAGGGTGTGTGATACGTGGAGATACACCACACTTTGATTATGTATGCAAAAGTAGTGCGGATGGTATTTTGCAAGCCAGTTTAGAAACTAATATCCCCATAGCATTTGGAGTGTTAACTACTGACACGGTTAAACAAGCTCATGAGCGTTCTTCTAATGTAGATCTCGAACATAACAAAGGTCGGGATATGGCCTTGTGTGTGCTCGAGATGATTAATGTTTTAAAGTTATTATAGTAATTTATAGTGGAACCACAGAAACGCCACTGGTCTAGACGGCTAGCACTACAAGCCCTATATCAATGGCAGATTGCGGGTCATGATATAGATGTATTACTTGCACAATATGTTGAAGATGAAAACTGGAATAAGGTTGATAAGGATTATTTTGTCGAACTAGTCAGTGCATCAATTCGTGAGAATGAAAGTCTTAACGTGATAATTTCACCGTGCTTAAATCTACCTCCTGAGCAAATAGACCCTATAGAAAATGCCATACTACTTTTCGCAACATATGAGATATTGCATAAGCCTGAAACGCCAACAAAAGTGATTCTTTCTGAAGCAGTAAATTTGTGTAAAAAATTTGGATCTGTTGAAGGTTATAAGTTTATAAATGGGGTTTTAGATAAAATTTCACAACAGCGTGCTTAGTATTATTTTTATCCATCATTACTAAAATAACCAAACATTTGTCAGAACAAACCTTAATTCAGAAATATTTTTCCAGACACAATGCTGTTTGTGAAAACATAGAAGTAAGTGTCGGTGATGATGCTGCCATTGTATGCCCATCCTCTAAAAAAAAGTTGGTAGTTACTACTGATACACTTAATGTAGGCATTCATTTTTATCCAGACTGTAAACCTGAGTATATCGGACACAAATCTTTAGCGGTAAACCTAAGCGACATAGCAGCAATGGGTGCCAAGCCATTATGGGCAACATTAAGTTTATCATTGCCTGATATTAATCATGATTGGTTAAAAATGTTTTCTAATGGTTTCTATGCCTTAGCAGACCAATATAACCTTAAACTCATTGGTGGTGATATGGTTAAAGGTCCGCTTTCAGTCACAATACAAATTATAGGTTCGATTGAAGCTAATCAAGAATTGCTACGTAGCAACTGCGAAATAGATGATTTACTTTATGTTACTGGTTACTTGGGCGACGCAGCTTTTGGATTAAAACTCTTACAGAATAATAATCATGTTGATGTGCATTCAAATGATAAAGAATACTTTTTAAATCGATTAAACTTACCAAATCCTAGACTAGATATTGCAAATAATATTAATTCATATGCCCATGCTGCAATTGATATTTCTGACGGATTTATAATTGATCTACAAAGAATGCTTACAGCTAGTAATAAGGGAGCAGAAATTTCTTTAGATAAGATTCCAATCTCTACCTCTATGAAAAAAATTATTAAAAATGAAGATGATATGAAAGAATTGCTAACTGGAGGCGAAGATTATGAGCTTATCTTTAGTATTAGTGAAAACGATAAAAACAAACTTGAAGCATATTCTGAAAATGAAAAAATCATGTTGACTGAAGTTGGCAAAATAGTAAAAGGTTCTCAGATTTCACTGACAAACAATGGAATCCATACAGATATTCCTCAGTTCAAAGGATTTGATCATTTTTAATGTAATGAATAGTTCAATTTCAAAAGTCGTACTGCGCAATCCCATTCATTTTCTGTCATTTGGTTTTGGTTCTGGTTTATCTCCAAAAGCACCAGGAACGATGGGGACTATTGTTGCCATTCCCATATTTCTTGCAATTAGCCAGCTTACTCTAGCTTTATATTTATTCATTGTTGTCATTATTTTTTTAGTGGGGTGTTGGGCTTCTGGTAAGACAGCGAATGCACTAAAAGTTCATGACCATCCTGGAATTGTCATTGATGAAATAGCAGGTTATCTGATCACTATGATTATGGTTCCCGTAACTTGGTATTGGGTCTTTTTGGGCTTTTTGCTTTTCAGGTTGTTTGATATATGGAAACCATGGCCGATTTCGATGCTTGATAAGCAGGTTAAGGGTGGCTTTGGGATAATGATTGATGATGTTCTCGCGGCGTTCTATAGCCTGCTATCCTTACATATCGTAATTTGGTCGGTGAATTTCCTCTAATCCATGACCTAGCCTACGGGGCAAGGTAAACTCATGCTGTTGAGAAATATACTACTATATTTCAGTTAGATATGGCCGTTTTCTATCAGCAGGAATAAGGAAGGACTTGAGACAAAATAAGCACGTAATTAAGCTGATTTTAGTCTTTTTTCACAATAATAATTACTAACAAATTACATAAAACAACTAATAACTTAGAAATATGGGTGTACTAGGAGCAATTCGCGTAGATGGGACGATTGATCAAATCATCGCGCAAAGTCCAGGGGCTGATTACCAGAAGAATCTAAGTAAATTAGAAAAAATCGCCAATAAAGCCATTCCAAAACTTGCTGAACGACTGGATGGTGCAAATAATGAGCAAGCAAAAAGTATCGTAAATATATTATCTGATTTATGTACGGTTAAAAACGCTGAATACTTTAAACCATTATTTTCTCACCAAAATAATCAAGTGCGCGATGGGGTTGTAGAAGCACTGTCAAAATCTCCAGATTTAGATCCTAATAGATTTGTTGATTTGTTTGAAAAACAAAATGCATCTAAACCCATGATTATAAGTTTGCTTACTGCTCAAAAGCAGAAAGTAAATGGAGCGAAGTTATTACGTTACGCTTATAAATTAGAACATAACGATCAAACAGCCTTGTTTAAATTATTAGAGATAATCGCTAGCGATACAATAGTACCTGAACTTATGAATAGGGTGGATACAAAAGACCCAATTATACGAACGCACATTACAAAAGTTTTAGCAAAATTTGATACGCCGAGTGTTAATCAATCATTAAGCAAATTATTGACAGATGAGAACAAAGCAGTTCGCCTTGCAGCGTTAGATGGGTTATCTAAATCAGCGAGCATCGAAGACATCGAACAGTTATGCAAATTGATAAGTGATCCTGATTATAAAGTTCAAAATAAAGCTATTGAAGCTATTGTAAAAGCAAAGCACCCAAAAACAGTTTTATATTTGATACCACATCTAAAAGATGAATCTGAATATGTGCGCCGTGCAGCTGTTGAAGTATTAAATGAAATTGCTGATAAAAAATCAGTAAAAGATCTGCTTAATGCTATAAAAGATGAAGATTGGTGGGTGAGAAGTCGTGCTGCTGATGCGTTAGGTAAAATAGGTGGGAAGCGAGTCGTTCAAGCAGTAATTCAACTAATAAAAGACGATGATGAATTTATTCGTCGATCAGCAATTGAAATTATTAATGCAACAAAAGACGATAGTACTTTCGAAGCTTTAGTGCAGTCATTAGATGATTCAGATTGGTGGGTGAGAGAACGTGCAATTGATGGTCTTGCCGAATTGGGTAACAAAAAATGTATACCTATTCTAATCAATATGTTGAGTAAAAATTCTGATAATGAGGCAATGGTTGTAGTATTGCTAAAAGCATTTTCAACTTTGAAAGCTTCTGAAGCCACAAAAATATCAGTCAAAATGCTGGCAGCTAAGTCAGAAAATATCGTTAAAGAGGCAATTAAAACTTTAATGGTTATTACTGATGAAAATGATGTTGAAGTGGTTGTTAAAGAAATTGATAAAGTCATCGCCAATCAAACTGAAGATATTCAAGAGCTTGGTCAAGAAGCTATTAATAGGATTGTTGAACAAGAGCCTGAAGGGTCTTCTATACAGGTCTTCAAAAGCGATGATGTTGATATAAATAAAGACACACTAACCATGCCAGGTAAGGTAACGCGTGGGGCTGTTTCAACTGAATCTAAGATTATTAACCCAGATGATATGCAGCCAGACGATATGCTTGCAGATCGATATCGTTATATTAAGAAAATCGGTAAGGGTGCATTTGGTTCAGTATTCCTGGTAGAAGATACGATTATTAGCGAAGAAATTATCCTTAAATTCTTAAATGCTCAGTTTGTTACTGACGAAAGTATTATTAAACGATTTATTTATGAGTTACGTTTTGCACGTAAAATTACTCATCCTAATGTAATACGCATTTACGATATGCTTTCATTCGGTAAAGCACATGCTATATCCATGGAATATTTTAGAAGCCATACATTAAGTGCAGAAGTGAAAGATAAAAAACCTATGGATATTGAGCGCGCTAAGAAATTTGCGTTTGATGTGTGTGCAGGTATGGAAAGTGCCCATGCAGCCAATGTGGTACATCGAGATCTAAAACCAAATAATATTCTCATAAACGAAGAAGGGATTTTAAAAATTGTTGATTTTGGTGTTGCTGCAGCGACTCAATCGACAGATACCAAGTTAACCAAAACAGGGTTATTAGTTGGTACACCTACATATATGGCACCAGAACAAGTGTTAGGCAAAGATGTTGATGAGCGTACAGATATATATAGTTTAGGTGCAATAATGTATGAAATGTTAACGGGTAAGCCGCCATATTCTGGTAAAGACAGTATGTCCATTATGTATCAACATGTTCAAGGAAAAGCAACAAAAGTTTGCGAGAAAAATGAGTTAGTCAATCAAGAATTAAGTGACATAGTTTCTAAAACAATGAGCGTTAAAGCTGAACATAGATATCAAAGTATGGGTGAATTAAAAGACGCTATTCAACATGTCAAGGTCTAAGCGCATATAAAAGAAGACAAGAAAAATGGCAAGAATTGATGCATTTTTAAAATTAGGGCGTGAGCAAAGTTGCTCTGATATCCATTTAGCAGTTGGTGTGCCGCCAATGTTTAGAATGCATGGTGATCTCGTTCCCATTAAGTTTAGAGATTTAGGTGATACAGAACTAGAAGGCTATATGAGTGAGATTTTAACAAAATCTCAAAAAGAAAAATTTCGTAGAGGCGATGATTTGGATTTCTCATATATGTCTGAAGGAGTTGGACGATTCCGTGTTAACTTATTTAGAAAAGCATCTGGCATTGGCGCTGTGTTTCGACACATTCCTACTGAAATACCTGCTTTTGAGACGCTTAAGCTTCCACCGGTAATTAAAACTTTTGCAGAATTCAAACAAGGGATGGTATTAGTTACGGGCTCAACCGGTACAGGAAAATCAACAACTTTAGCTTCATTAATTCATCATATTAATAAAACACGTAAAGAAAATATTATCACTCTAGAAGACCCTATAGAATTTATTCATCCAAGCTTAAATTCTCAAGTGATGCAACGAGAAGTAGGCACGCACCTAAGTAGCTTTAGTGATGGATTACGTGCATCACTACGTCAAGATCCAGATATTATTCTCGTAGGTGAGATGCGAGATGCAGAAACCATCAGTATGGCTATGTTAGCTGCTGAAACAGGTCATTTAGTCTTTGGCACTTTGCATACTACTTCGGCCACTAAATCAATCGATCGAATAATCGATGCGCTTCCAGCTGAACAACAAGGACAAGGAAAAATATTTTTATCAAAAAACCTGCATGCTGTTGTAACACAAGATTTATTAAAAACAGTTGATGGGCGTGGTCGAAGAGCCATTGTAGAAATCATGATTATGAATCATGCAATTGGTAATTTAATTATGTCTGAAAAGAATTTTCAAATTCCCAATCAAATACAAACAGGTAGTGGGGTTGGTATGCAACTTAAGGATCAAGCATTATTGACTGCAGTGCAAAATAAAGAAATTGATCCAGACGATGCGTATTTACATGCAAATGATAAAAAGCTATTCCAACAATATGTTACCGATCCAGATTTACTGCCAAAAGCTAATTAACTTCATATAAATAATATAGCAATATCATGATAGATATCGATACACTTTTAGAGATGTTAGTAGCACGCGGCGGCTCTGATCTACATCTATTGTCTGGCGATCCTCCAAGGATGAGAGTCCTGGGTGACTTAGAAACTATTTCTGAAGACAAGATTGGTGCGAAAGAACTGCTAGATGGAATCAATAACTTTATGCCGGCACGTTCCCGTAATATTTTTGAAAAAGATGATAATGCGGATTTCGCACATAGTATAGAAGGATGTGGCCGATTTCGTGTAAATGCATTTAGACACCTTAATGGTGTTGGCGTAATAATGCGATCGATTCCAATGGAAACAGCTTCTTTAGAAGATTTATCTATGCCCGATATCATGACCAGTATCAGTAAACAAAAATCTGGAATGATACTGGTTACAGGTAAAACAGGTTCAGGAAAATCTACAACACTAGCTGCAATAGTTAATGAAATTAACAGTACTTTAAAAGGCCATATACTTACAATCGAAGATCCGGTCGAATTCGTTCATGAGCAAAAAAATTGTTTGATGAGTCAACGTGAAGTAGGTGAACACACCAACTCATTTGCTGATGCATTACATTCTGCATTACGTGAAGATCCAGATGTAATACTCGTTGGTGAGATGCGTGATTTAGAGACGATGAGTCTTGCCGTAACGGCTGCGGAGACTGGAATATTAGTTTTAGGTACATTGCATACAAATAGTGCGGCAGATACTGTCGATCGAATAATAAATTCTTTTCCTACAAATAAACAAGATCATATTCGTACAATGTTATCTACATCATTACGCTCGGTAATCTCTCAGCAACTTATTAAAACCATTGATGGTAAAGGTAGAGCTGCCGCTGTTGAAATTATGATTAACACACATGCTGTTGCAAATGTTATTCGAGAGGGTAAGACTGATCAAATTGATAATTCAATTCAAGGTGGACGAGCAGTAGGAATGCAAAGTATGGATACAGCTATTAAAAACTTATTGACTGATGGCAAAATTACTCCTGAAGCTGCATTTGAAGCAGCTAATGACAAGAGTCAATTTACTCAATTTTTAAAAAAGAACAATGAGTCTGTATAATTGAAGCTATCTCAGTAGATGCTATGTCCTATTTCATAAAATTAATAATCGGCATATTATTTTGCAGTTCTTTGATACATGCAGCAGAGCAAAAGATTTCACATATTGAGGTGATGGCTTTATTCAAAAATAAAGCCATGGTGAATATAAATAATCAGCAACATCTATTGAAAATAGGGGAACCAGCAATCTCTGGTGTCAAACTAATTGAAGCAACGAGTAAGTATGCAATCCTAGAAATCGAAGGAAAACGATCAAAATATAACCTAGGTAATCGAGTTAGTGCCAGTTACAATAAAACTATAAAAAAGAAAGTGCAGATCTATCGTGATGCGTCCAATATGTTTAGAACGGTGGGATCAATCAATGGCTATCCTGTTGATTTTCTTGTAGATACAGGCGCAACCTCCGTAGCATTAAATTCTGAACTAGCTAAACGTCTTGGGATACAATACAAACTTGATGGAGAAGAGACAGTTGTATCAACCGCATCTGGAAAAGCACTAGCGTACTCGCTTTCACTCGATCAAGTGAAAGTAGGAGAGATAATGCTAAGGAATATAGATGCCGTTATTATAGAAGGCAATTCTCCCTCCACGCCATTATTAGGGATGTCTTATTTAGGACGACTTAAGTTAAATAATGAAAACCAATATTTAGAATTAGAAGAAAAGTTTTAAGACTACAACATGGCAAAAGACAGTAAAGACGTTACGATAATGTTCGTTGATATAGCGGGTAGCACTCGACTCTATCAAGAATATGGGGACACATTAGCCCAAGACAGTATTGCCCGTTGTTTAATCCGTATGTCTGAAATTATCAAGCGCCATAAAGGTACAGTTGTAAAATTTATTGGCGATGAAATTCTATGTTACCTGTCCGATCCAGAATTAGCTTTCCAAGCTGCATTTAAACTTCAAGAAACTGCAAAAGAGACGGTCGATCCTAATGGAGTGCGCTTGGCATTACGCATTGGAATGCATTATGGTTCAGCCATTGTTGAAGCGACGGATATGTTTGGTGATACGGTAAATGTGGCTGCTGCAATGAGAGATATAGCCAAAGGCGGCCAGATTATCGCCACGGATGCTATTGTTAAACATATACCACCTGAAATTGCACATTTCACGCGACGTTATGACACTTCTCGGATTAAAGGTCGTCAAGAACAAACTGTTATCTATGAAGTAATGTGGGAAGGTGAAGCGTCGACACAAATCCTTTCGGGTACGACAACTTTAGAAAATATGAAATCGTCAAAACTGCAATTGTCATTTCAAGATAGTGAGATTGCATTACTAGCAAATATGCCTGCTCTTACGATTGGTCGCGATTTAAATTGTGGAATTGTTATTGAAGGCAATCTAGTGTCGAGACAGCATGCTATTGTTGAATATCGACGTGGCAAATTTTTAATAAGAGATCAAAGTACTAATGGGACGTATGTGTTAACTGAAGATGGACGCAGTATTTACCTACGCAGGGAAGAATTTCCATTATGGGGCGATGGCAAAATTAGCTTAGGCAAGACTATTTTAGACCACGATGACCCAGATCTTATTCAATTTACCTCGCTTTAGTTCAGTATTATCCACTGTACAATATAAATTCTGAATATCGAGCTTTCTCATTTGAAAGCTTATTGCCTAATAACTCATTTATACAAATATGAAAGTACGTACACGTTTTGCACCTAGTCCTACTGGTTTTTTGCATATTGGTGGTGCGCGAACTGCGTTGTTCAATTGGTTATTTGCACGCAAATTTAAAGGAGAATATGTATTAAGAATTGAAGATACCGATAAAGAACGCTCAAAGACTGAGTTTACTGAAGATATATTATCTAGCTTATCATGGTTAAATATTAACTCAGATATAGCGCCAATATATCAGTCAAAAAGATCTGATATATATCAAGAAACTATCCAAAAATTAATCAGAGAAGACAAAGCTTATTATTGTTATTGTTCAAGAGAGCGTTTAGATGAGTTGCGTGAGAGTCAGATAAAGAATAAACAAAAACCTAGATACGATGGAACTTGTCGAAACATAGAAAATACACCTGGAACCCATGACCATCCAGTGGTGAGGCTTAAAAATCCTTCAAATGGAAAAGTGCTACTTAATGATCAAGTAAGAGGGGAAGTAAGTGTGGAAAATTCTGAGCTTGATGACTTAATATTAGCGCGCTCAGATGGATCACCCACGTATCATTTAACTGTAGTGGTAGATGATATCGATATGGAGATTACACATGTAATACGTGGTGATGATCATTTAAATAATACTTTTCGACAACATAATATTTTTCTAGCATTGGGTGAAACTCCACCAATTTATGCACATATTCCTCTAATACACGGTACCGATGGGAAACGCTTATCTAAAAGACATGGTGCTGTTTCCGTTAATCAATATAGAGATAATGGTTTCCTGGCAAGTGGTTTACTTAATTATCTTGTGCGTTTGGGTTGGTCTCATGGTGATAAAGAATTATTCAGTATTGAGGAAATGATAGAAGAATTTAACTTAGATTCCATACAACAATCTGCAGCTACTTTTGATATTGATAAGCTGCAGTGGGTTAATCAACAACACATGAAAGACACTTTAGGTGCTGATATAGAAAATACATTAAAGGAATACTTCTCTACTCATAATTATATGTTCGATGATCAACCAAGCTTAATGAATTTATATGATGCAATGAAAGATCGATGTAAAACATTACAAGAGTTATGTACAGCAAGTGAATTTTTGTATTCAGATATTAGGCAATATGATGATAAAGCTGCTAAGAAGCATTTCACTCAAGACAAGATTGAAATACTTAATGCCCTTAAAACAAGGCTGATCAATATTGATAATTGGAAAGCAGAGAATATCCATACAGAAGTTAAGTCAACAGCTGATGCAATGGACTTAAAATTAGGCAATGTCGCACCAGTATTACGACTTGCTGTTACGGGAGGTGCTAATTCGCCGTCAATTGATTTAACATTAGAACTATTAGGTGCGAAAAAGACCATTAACCGTATCGAACGAGCGATTGAATATATTTCGTCTACAGTATAAATTGGTACAGCAGTCAAATAAGATTAGGGGCTATAGCTCAGCTGGGAGAGCGCTTGCGTGGCACGCAAGAGGTCGGCGGTTCGATCCCGCCTAGCTCCACCACATTATTGATAGATTATTGATTATACAATGGCAATTAATCCAATTATTAACGATCGTCGAAATAGGCCGGAAAGGAGAAATGGTGGCGTTGTTAGTCAGTTCCCAATTTTAACGGAACATGGACTAAACATTCGTAAGGATCGTAGAGCTATTCCAGAGCGACGAATTTCAAATATTGTAGTGAAAGAGTGGTTCGTTAAAGAATCGATATTTAAGACGCTTTTCCAACCTAAGAATAAGTAAACACGAAATATAATATTTTCTATATTCCTAATTGTCCTTTGTGGACTAATTTTACACGATCTTCATCAATTTTTTCACCAATCAGTTGTACAGTTTGAATAACATTGTCAGGTGTGCGTGCATTCCTTGAGACAGTTAAATCTGCACTATAAACACCGTTAGTTGCTATTAGAACCACACCATTTATATCCAATTCACCATTTTGATTATTTAAATAGATTTGGAATCCATCGTCGATTGGCGTGAATTCACTACTAACATCTCCGAGATTAAGCGTGATAAAACCTAAGATGCTCGTATTAGTTGTTTCTAAGACTCCATCAGCATTAGAGGGTATACCATTTGTTAAGTTTAAGTTTTTAAATTTAGCATCAAAGTTTCCACTGACTGTTAGTCCATAACGTTCAAAATAAGGCGCAAGTAATGAAAGATCACCTTTGAGGTCTATGTCCTTGTTTTGCACCTTAGAACCAGAATAAGTGGTTTCTAGCGCACCTGCTAAATTATTAGAGTCAAACGAAATATCTGCTTGCACTTTCCCGGTTAACAAACTTAAAGGTTTTGTCGTCCATTTCGTATTCTGCAGTCCAATTTTATCAATGATAATGGTTTGGACATTTCCTTTTAATAGGGTGCCATTTAAACCATTAGTGGTGATATTATTTGGCAAGTACTTTTCAATTATTGAAGCCGGTGCAAAATATCCGATTGCGCCCGCGAAAATTACTAACGCTAAAATAAGTTTTATTAGTATTTTCATATTTACCTTACTAGAGTGACTTTCCCTGTTACTTTGCCTACCTGATCTGAACGATTCAATGATGCATCTGCTACTTCAATAGTATTTCTTCTTTCTAGTTCACCGAGTAATACAATAAGATAATCAAATGCAATATCTTCTACCCAGATTTGAACGTTATTTTCACCTTTAGGCTCAATTCTTGTGATTGCAGGTCGAATTCCCATTTGCTTCGCTCCGGTATCGACTACAGCAAGCAGTGAACGCCCATCATTTACTTTATTAAATAAGTTGGGATTAATACGTTTTAAATGCTCAACTTCTTGTTTCTTTATAGCCATCCATGTAACTGTGTCGCGCTTTACTTCAACCCGTTTTTGTTTTTCATCTCTGCTAGATGCAATAGGTGACCATATGGCTAAGTATACGATTGACAGTGCAACCAATACGGCTGCCACTAGTATCATATAGCGTTCTCTTGCTTGAAGTGTTTCCCACCAATCTTTCATTTTGCATCTCCTTTAACAACAACCAGCTTGGCAGCTACTGTTGTACCTTGGGTATTCGCTGACTGAATATCTGCTGTATAGTTCTTGCTTTTCAAGGTTTGTTTGACGCTATCGAGAATTTGCACATCGGGTGTTTTTACATTCATATTTAAAGTGCCTTCTCTATAAATCATCGTATCAATATCAACTTTTCCAGCTTGTTTCATTGATTCTCCACTTAGAGCCAATAGCTCCATAAATCCTGCTTGAGACCCAGAGCTTGTTGTATCTAGAAAGTTCTTTAATCTCGCTTCCATTTTAGTGCGTGCACTATCAGCTGAAACATTTTGCATATCTGGGAAGATTTGCTTCATGATCTGAGTGATTTGTAAATCTAGATTTTTTTCTTGTTTATTTAGTCTAGAGTGATCAATAAAAACTGACATAAATGAAAGTGCAATCCACACGCCAAACAACATGGCTGCTACTTTCCAAGGACCTAACTGTTGATGCTTTTTATCTTTATTTTTATAGTTTGCCTGTAAAAGATTTATGCATTCATTCTCGTCTAGACCATCAGCAAACAAGCCAGGAGGGCAGTCATCTAACTCATTCATGCTGATAGGCAGATTAAGTTTTTTAATACCTGTCTGTTGATCGTCACAACAGTATACGTTGAGTTCTGCTGGTGTTATCTCAGCTTGTCGTAATGACGAGGTAAGCATTTGTTGAAGATTGTGCAGGTCAATTGTAAAACCTTTATATTTTTCTGTACGAACAAGTGCACGTTCATCTTCAATTAATATAGTCCATGTGCCTTCTCTAAAGGGTAGGCCAAACACATCTGCTGTTAATAGATCCGGATAAATGCCAACTTCAGAAAGCTCATCTAAGATGACATCTAATGCATTCTTATCTATTACGGCAACTGGAAAATCATTGTCACCATATCGTTGCCCTAAAGCGAAGTGTAAATCTTCAATATCATCTGCAAGTTCTTCTTCAAGTGCAAAGGGTACTGCCTTTAATAGATGTTTTTGTTTACGTGCTCTCGTATTAACACTGGTTAGTAACATTTGTTCCAATGGCAATAATACGATTACATTTGCATTCTGAGTTACGGTAGATACTTGTTCCAAACGCGCCTCAGCTCCTCTGGTGATGGGAACACCTTCTTCATCTAACTTAATCCATTTAACAAAATGAGGGGCTTCACCTTCAGAGTTCTGTAGCAAATCACCTTGTATATATATAATTACGGTCTCTTCCATAAAATTTCTCTTTACATTAACTTTTCAGTACTTTGGGCCAAGGCTTGTGCTTAAAGCTTTTGGCTGCGTTTAATTATTCTTAAGTTATTGCCCCCACCACGATAAATCATGCTCACCATCTTCACTTGACTATTTCCAATGACGCATCGCGTGTTTAATAAAAAATGATTGCTACCCACAGCAATTGGGCTATTTTGTATATCTGCGGTCAGTCCTCTTTGAGTGAGAAAGTTTACAAACTCTTGTGGATTTTTAAAGGGTTTGTCCTCACGTTCCTCAACCAGTTCTTGTCCAATACCTTGTGGAATATTTGGACCCAACGTTTCAAGCACTTCTGCAGATGCAGTATTAATGTTTAACGTTGCATTTAAATCTGCTAATGCTGTGACATGAGGTAATAGTTTAAAATACATTTCGTCCGTAATTCCATGAACTAAACGCAACTCTGAAATATCACTCATAGGTTGATCTGCAGGTAGATATGAAACCTCTAAACGACTATAAACATCTGCTTCCGCTCCTTCAGGACATTCCGGATTAGAAGTATCAGAGTCAATCCAATCAATAATTGCACATACCAATCCTGGACTAATATCAAGTTTGGAAAATAGGCGTTCAAAGCGCACTTTCATTGTATTATTTACGGTGTTACCTTGCTTGAGTAAATTGATATTTAATTTACCTTGAGCGTCTTCGAGCTTACCTTCTATATAACCACTTGGTAACGGAAATACTAAAGGTTCATTATTATTCCACCAAGCCTCATCAAAGCCATCATAATCTCTGCTATCTTCTTGATCTCTGGCGAGAATAGCCATCGCCCATTCTTCCGCACCTTTCGCATAAGACCAAGCTTGACCGCTGTTAAATGCTGTCACTGTACGACGGAAATTTAACTCATAGTTTTCTGCAATGGATACCGAGGCAATGACAGCCAAAGACACAATTAATACGGCCGTGATTAATGCGACGCCACCTTGTTTGTTTCTAGAGGTATGTTTCATATTTGCAATAATCAAGACGTTGTTGGTGCAGCGAACAAACGTCTTATTTCTTCCATTCGTTCTAACTTAATCGTTACTTCTAAGGCGTGAGGAATCTCATATTGAGGAACTGAACCAATTTGTTGCGCGGCGTTACTATTGAGAGGAGGCCAAGTGGTATGCCATTGGCCAGCACGATAATATCTCATTTTAATTGATTCGACGCCTTCGAGTAGCTCCGTAGTAAAATATTCTTCAGCGATTGCACCATCTAATTGTCCCCATGTATGTCGTTTCAAAACAGTTTCGTCTAACTCATAAGACACACGTTGCATTTTGCTTCTAATAAGGTTGGCAGGGTTTCGCCAGCCAGCATGGGTAAAGCTAAATACCTTTTCTTCATCACCTACAAATGCAGGCTGAATATCTGAATATTGATTCCGTATGGAACGATTAATCATTTGATTGATATCTTTTTCAAAATATCTAAAGGCTAATTGCATATCCCTTAATTGATCAGATGAGCTCTTTAAGTAACTTTGACCTTTCAAAACATAATTGATACCACCATAGGCCATAACGGAAACTACACTAAATATAAAGATTGCAATCATCATTTCGATGAGCGTAAATCCGGTTTGTGTATTAAATTTCAATTGCATCTTCATCACTATTAGTACTTTATTTAGGATTAAACATTAAAGTAACCAACGTGGCATAATTTTGTGCTGACTTATCTTTATCTTTTCGTACATATACTTCTACTCGACTTGTATCTGGGTCTTCTGTACCTTCGATTTTTCTTGTCCAATGCCAAGTCATACCTGCTAACTCTTCTTCACCATCGGTAAAACCAGTTTTTGGATTACCAGTTGTAAGTTCAATTTCAGCGATTTGGTTTTGTGCTACCCAATACGCAAAAGTTTTATCTCTTAAATGAATGGTATTTGAGGTGGTTGTGGTAACCGTTTTTATTACTGCCGCCATGCCTAGTGCTATAACCGCTAGCGCCACCATAACTTCTAGCAAGGTAAAGCCTTTTTGAATATTAGAAGAATTCAAGATCAGTTCACCGCATTAATTTCATATTTACCATTTCCAGCCATAGTCATTTTAAAGACATGATCTATATCATCGGTTAGCTGAAGCTCAAATGGACTTATAGATCCATCGGACAGTACAAATACATGAGGCGTTATTTCTTTTAGATTGGCAGCAGAAAAATTTACCTGAACACCTTCTAGAAATAACTCATACTGTAGGCCATCGGGTAGGGTGCGTTTTGATAATATTCGGTCTCCTTCGATCGGTTTCCAAACTGATTTTTCCTTTCTGTCTTTATCAACTACAGATGTTAACTTATAAAAGGCATAACTATCTTTTGTAAAAAGTATTCCTAGCTCTTCAGAATCAAAGATGGCTTGTTCTTTTGCTAACTCGATTAACGCAGCTAGTTGCTGAGATTTATGTGACATTCGATCTGCTTGGTTGTCACCAAAGGCAAGCGTTGCAAAGGACACAGCTATACCAATAATGACAATCACTACTAATAATTCTAGTAACGAAAACCCAGAATTACGTTTACTTGTTGTAACATGACCAGTGAAATTTTGTTGTAAATAATACATACATTTAACTAAGCATGATGATTTAGCTAAATTATCTTAAATCAGCCGTGGACAAATCTTTATTATTATCTTCACCACCCAATTTTCCATCTGCACCAAAGGTAAACAGATCAAAGTCACTACCGTTAGTGCCAGGATTCGCAAATTGGTATTCAGCACCCCATGGATCTAAAGGCATTCTTGGAATATATCCACCTTTTCTCCAGTTTTTTGCTTCCGGACTACCACTAGGTTTGGTGACTAATGCCTGCAGACCTTGGTCGGTAGTGGGGTAATTAAAGTTATCAAGACGGTAAAGATTTAAGGCTGATTCCAATGCACGTAAATCACTAAGAGATTTTTTCACGCGAGCTTCTTCTACTTGGCCAAATATATTGGGAGCAATTACCGCAGCTAATAATCCTATGATTACCACCACAACAATTATTTCAATCAGGGTAAAGCCTTTCACGCGATGGTATTTTACATATTTAGTGTTATTCATAGTGTAGTGATGACTCTCTATTTTAAATTAACTCGCTGATTATTAAGGGCAAATATTACTAAATTGTAACAATATCTCTGATCCTTGCTATTCATCCTTTTAACTATCGGCACCTCTCAGCAGACAGCTGGCATTACATTAGAATGAATAGTTAATATCTATATTATTCAGTAGGTTATACCATATAATTTATATCATACTTTATATTAAAACTGCTATTGGCCGACAAGCTGATTCAAGTTGAAGATTGGCATCAAGACCGCCATCACGATACCCAATACCATAATGCCCATAAAAACGATGATTAAAGGCTCTAGTAGCTTCAAAGTGGTGTTAATAACTGTATTGAGTTCACGTTCTTGCTGAGAAGCTGCCCGATCTAACATTTCTTCTAAATTACCACTTTGCTCTCCACTCGCGATTAAGTGCAGTGTCATAGGAGGGAAGTGGCCTGAACGTTCTAGTGAAGAATGTATTGTAGCGCCTTCACTTATACTCACGGCAGCTTCTTGTACTGCTTGGCGCATGGGTCGATTCATAATGACTTCGGCGGCTATACGCAATGAATCGAGCACAGGAACGCCGGATGCAGTCATGATACTCAAAGTTCGCGAAAACCGTGCAGTATTAACACCTTTTGTTAATTTTCCAACGATGGGTAACCGAAGATAAAATTGTTGGACTTTCGTTCTAAAGGCTTCGCTTCGCATCGCGCGTTGAAATAATATTACTCCAAGTATGGCTGCAACGAGTATGTATATACCGTAAGACACCATGAAATTACTCGTCGAAATGAGCATTCGTGTGAGTAATGGTAACTCCTGACCAAGGTCTTCAAATATTCCAACAACTTTAGGGACAACGACGACGACTAATAGTACTACCACTGCAAAAGCGATAAATAATAGGGCAATAGGGTAAACTAAGGCACCGACAACACTTTGTTGTGTTTCTTGCTTTGTCTCTGTGTAATCTGCAAGTCTATCTAATACTGCATCTAAGTGACCCGATTTTTCGCCTGCCGCGATAGTAGCGCGATACATTTCTGGAAAATCTGAAGGAAACTCACTCATGGCTTTTTCTAAAGAATAACCCTCTGTCACACGTGACCTTACACCCATAATTGTGCGCTTTACTCGTGGCTTTTCAGTATGATTACCTATTGTTCGAAGTGATTCTTCTAAGGGTGTACCGGAACGTACTAAAGTTGATAGCTGCCGAGTGAACAATGCTAAATCAGTTGAATTAAATCGACGTGCAAGAACACTTCCAAAAGAAGATTGGTTTTTACGTTCTCTAACCTGATTGATTGCTAGCGGGTCAAAGCCTTTTGAGCGTAACTGTTGTCTAGCAGAGCGTGGGCTTTCACCTTCGATAACACCGCGTTTTTCGCGACCGGCTGAATCTAAAGCAGTGTATTCAAAAGCAGGCATAATTTAGCTCGAGGATTAGTACTCAACATCTTCTTTAGTCACACGCATGACTTCTTCAAGTGTAGTTACTCCCTCAAGCACAAGACGTATGCCATCTTGTCGAATACTAGCCGTATGTTGATGCGCATATTTTTCTAATTCTTGTTCAGCGCCAATGTCATGAATCATACTGCGCATCTTCTCGTCGATTGCAACCAACTCATAAATACCTGTTCGGCCGGCATAACCGGTGTTGTTACATGCACTACATGAACCAGGTGAATAAATTGTAGGTGATGTTTGCAGATCTTTACCAATTTGAACGTTCTTAATTTGTTCAAATTCAACATCTGTTGCTGTATGGGAAACTCTGCATTCATTGCAAAGCACTCTAACTAAACGTTGTGCAAGTACCGCAACTAAACTTGAGGATAATAAAAATGGTTCAACACCCATGTCCCGCATACGAGTAATGGCACCTACAGCTGTATTGGTATGTAGTGTTGAAAACACCATATGTCCTGTTAAGCTTGCTTGCACAGCTATAGAGGCTGTTTCTAAGTCTCGTATTTCGCCAACCATGACTACATCAGGATCTTGTCGCAAAATTGCACGTAATCCTCGTGCAAAAGTCATATCTACCTTGCCATTTACTTGTGTTTGGCCAATTCCGTCTATGAAATATTCTATTGGATCTTCAACCGTGAGGATGTTCCGTTTTTTATCGTTAATTTCACTTAATGCTGCATACAAAGTAGTTGTTTTTCCAGAACCCGTAGGACCAGTAACTAAAACAATACCATGTGGTTTTTCAATTGCTTGTTTAATTTTGTCATGTAAGTCTGTTTGCAAACCTAGATGTTCCAAATCCAGTCGACCGGCTTGTTTGTCTAATAAGCGCAATACTACACGTTCGCCATGACCAGATGGCAAGGTAGACACTCGAACATCCACCGGACGGCCAGCAACACGTAACGAAATACGCCCATCTTGCGGCAAACGTTTTTCTGCAATGTCTAATGCCGCCATAACTTTAATACGTGAGACAACTAATGCACCAAGATTACGTGGCGGTTGCAACACCTCACGTAATACACCATCAACACGCATACGAACGGATAGTCTCGATTCAAAAGTTTCGATATGAATATCGGAAGCTCCTTCTTTAACGGCTTGAGTAAGAAGGGCGTTAATTAATCGAATTATTGGAGCATCGTCATCTGCATCCATTAAATCTTGGGGTTCGGGTAATGCTTCGGCAAGACTTGCTAAGTCAAGATCATCTTCAAATCCTTCCATTAGAGCTAGTGTGCCTGTAGCACTGTCGTCGTATAACTGAGTTAGCAACTCATCAAACTCGTCATCAGATAATGTACGAATATTAAGTGGTTTGCCTACAAAACGTCGCGCTTCTGCAAGAGAAGGGGGTTTAACATCGGGGCGTTGAAAAATCATTACACGACCATTAATTTCATTACCAATCAAAATGCCATGACGTTTTGCAAAACTAAATGGCGGGCGGCGAGTTTGTCGCGGCGCTAAGGATGGTTGTGCTTTTTCTGTTTCCATTTTGAAATGATTTATTAGCTAAGACTTATTACTCAAGAATAATTACATCAGAGTCTGTAGGAATAGAAATGTTTTCAGTTTGAATCTCTTCAATTTGAATGTCATTCACTTGCACATCGTTAATTTCTTCAATGGCTGTTGTTTCAACGCCAGGAGATTGCTGCAGTAATTGATCAACAGATACTGGAGATGTTGTCGCACTTGTATTGCCACCCGGTATTTGTGTGACTAACTCATCAAGGTCGGGTAGTAGCTTAGCGCCGTTTTTAATCAAACCGCGTTCACTAATCTCAGACTCAATTTGTTTAGCCCTTAAAAAACTATACTTCGAATTTGTTGCATAGCTTCCGGTAGCTGCGTCACGAATAATTACTGGATGGATAAACACCATTAAATTTTGTTTATCATTTGTAGTGGACGTTGCCTTAAATAAATGACCCAACAACGGTATGTCACCTAATAATGGAACTTTTTGTACACTATCTGTGAATTCGTCTTCTATTAGACCACCAAGTACTATTGTTTGTTGATCTTTAGCAAGTACGCTAGTGCTGATTGAACGCTTATTCGTGATGATATCGCTAGCTACAGCAGAAGCTGAAAGGGAAGAAGATTCGGTTTCAATATCCAATTTCACACTATCTCCTTCATTGATTTGTGGAGTAATCCGCAAAGTAATACCAACATCTTCACGTTCAATAGTTTGAAATGGGTTTACAGCAGAATCAGTACCTGAGCCTGTATTGGTAAACTGCCCAGTAATGAATGGGACATTTTGAGCCACTACAATTTCAGCTTCTTCATTATCCAAGGTCATTAATTGCGGAGTAGATAAAATATTTGTAGCTGTATCACCTTCGAGAGCTCTTATTAACGCTGCAAATCTATCTTTACCGCTCAGCTTTGCAGCACCCACAAATGCTCCACTTGTTATTGCACCTATAGGATTAGCTGAATCTCCCAGCACGCCGGTTAAATCAATTCCGCTATTTGGTAAGAGTGTTCCAAAAGCTGGGGTTGTACCTGAAGAACGATCTGTTGGTACATATGCAAATTCGACACCCAAATCTTTAGCTAGGTTAGTCGATACTTCAGCAATCACGGCTTCAACTAATACTTGCGCACGTCGTACATCTAGCTGATTAATAATTCTTCGTAAACTATCAAACTTTGCAGGTGCTGCAGTAATAATTAGAGCATTGTTTGTTTCATCCGCTTGGATATCAACGTCTTGTGAGCCTGCTGCGGATGTAGCACCACCATTTGCACCACCTTGTTGGCCCTCTGCTTCAAATTGAGATACTCCTAGTAAGATAGGTGCAAGTTCAGAGGCTTTTGCATACTTTAAGAAAACGACTTGCGAGTTTCCACCGCCTTGCAATGGAGTATCTAAATGAGCGATGAGACCTCGAATGCGTAAACGTGCTGCATTATCACCAGAAAGCAAAATACTATTTGAACGTTCATCTGCAGCTAGGGTTGTACCACCGGGAACTTGACCTTGTGCGTCTTGACGACTCATGGAATTAATAATTCTTACCACTTCAGATGCAGAAGCATGCTGCAATGGAACTACTTCAATCTCTTGGCTATCGGGGCGATCAATGCGATTGATAATTGAAATGAGTCTCTGAATATTTGCTGCACGATCTGAAACAACAAGCACATTACTGTTTGGATATGCTGCTAAATGACCTTGCTGTGGAACGAGAGGCCGTAAAATAGGAACCATTTGAGCGGCAGGTACGTTTTTAATTGGAATGACTCGTGTAACTAACTCATCTCCATTGGCTTGATTGGAACCTCCACCTGTTGCGACTGGGCCTTGCTTTGCATTTACATCAGGTAATATTTTAATTACTTCACCAACTTTAACCGCCGCATAACCATGTACCTGTAATACAGATAAGAAAACTTGGTAAACCTCTTCACGATTCATTGAGCGTGCGGATACTACGGTAACCTTAGCTTTTACTCGTGGATCAACAATGAAGTTACGTCCGGTGGCTTCAGCTACAGTCTCAATAAATGAGCGAATATCTGCATCTTTTAGATTTAACGTTACACCCGTTTCGGCTAGTACATTAGTTGGTGCAAGCATGAATACGGCTACTAATAGCGTCAGATAAATCCGTAACGCTCTAGAGATTTGGTTAAAGTTAAACTTATTTTTCATATAGTTATGTGGTTTAAACATTGTAATTTTTGTGTTTATTTAGCTTATCAGGATATCGCTATACCGCATAGAATATGCCTGTTGTTTATACACTAAATTGCTGATCTTCTTATTTGCTTTCGATCTCTAAGTTGTTTATTTCATGATCAATGGTGATCTGAAGATTATTGACTCAGATCTTGGAATAGGGTGATTTCGGTGCCAGCTCGTATAACGACCATTTTCACTTCGGTTGCAGATGAAAGGGCTTGCATAGCTTCAGGGCCTTTATTTGGAGCATCTAAAACAATGTCATTAATATTTATAACAACATCTTCAGGCTCTAAACCTAGCTGGTAGAACATGTCTGTGTTTTTACTGGGTGTTAGCTTGTAGCCCATAAACTTACCATCATCGTTATTATGTGGCACAGCGTTAATAAATTCGGTTAACCGCACTGGGTTTTTCATTATTTCTTGGCGAAATTGACCAACTGTTTCAAAATTCGCGGTTTTAGCACCAGCTGTGGTCTGCTTGCTAGTCGCGGGTTTAATGGTTGAACCAGGTTTTTTTTGATTGAAACCTTTGGCATTAGATCTAGGAAGACGTAAGGTTTCCATGCGAATATCACGCTCCAAAATAACCCGATCAGAGAAAACGGCATGTAATGTAGCTCCTCCAGGAACATCATCTCCTAACGCATAATGTTTAATTTTGTTACCACCACTAGAAATGATCGCATACCCATAGTCTTTATCACCCGCTAATACACCCAATAATTTAAGATTCAGAGTTGTTTCAGGAGCGTTTGCAACCTGTTTGGTTGATGATATGGGGGCAGGTTTGCCCATAAGGTGTAATTGCGCGACTTTGCGGTCATGGTTAGCTCGAGGCTGTGGTTTTATATTAGTGTTCGCAGCAGAAGTAGGAGTATTAATAATCTCATTTGAGCCTCCTGCAAAAAAACCGACCACCACTTTTGCTAACGTTATTAAGATAAGAATAGCTAGTGCAATGCTGACCCAACGAGGTAGCTTCATTTCTATTTTAGGCCATAGATTGCTTAGTGTAGTGGCAGCGTCCATATATTATAAATTAGTCCATGATCCACTGGTTAGCTGAGTATATATATTGTTCATTTATATCTATCTAATCAATCTACTTGACAGCAAAAGCATGGTTGCGTAACTTTCGCCGCCTCTGTTAAAGAAGAAATTCTTCAATAGGGCGAAATTATTATGTCCCCATCGTCTAGAGGCCTAGGACACTGCCCTTTCACGGCGGCAACAGGGGTTCGAATCCCCTTGGGGACGCCATAATTCGTATTTACTATGGGAATTATGAGCAGTTCTATTCAAACTGTTGCCAACACTATAACTCACTCATTAAACATAGAGTTTTCTACAGGGTTCAGATACTAATGCCCTGATGGAGGGTAGTAAATAGCTTATATTTGGTAATGAAAACTTTTACTGCATTACCAATGCACATCTCATGAAAGTATAGTTTCTGTTTCTACATTTAACCCGAACTGGCTTTAGATACTATAGTTCAATAATTATATTAATAATTAAGTTTACATATCATATGTAATTAATTGAATAATATAATTTTATTATGATTAATAGAATAAATACGCACGACAGTGGGTAAAAGACAAAAAAATGTAGTGCAATTTTATTGTTATAAAGGCTAAAGATTGATACTTTATTAGCATCAACTAATATACTTAATTAATATCTAAGGCTATCAAGGAGAATCAATACATGTCTGGAAATCTCGATATTGAAAATCTAGATCAAGAAACCTTAAACAAATGGTTTGATGAGAGACTAGAGCAAAAACTCCAAGAACGTGAAGATGCCAGAACACCACAATTATCTCTTATTGCCACAAAAGGTACTATGGATATGGCTTATCCTCCATTTATATTAGCTTCTACTGCAGCTGCATTAGGTTGGGAAGTTTCCTGCTTCTTTACATTTTATGGCTTAAATTTATTAAAGAAAGATCTTGATCTAGAAATTTCTCCACTGGGCAATCCAGCCATGCCAATGAAAATGCCGTTTGGTCCCGATTGGTTTAAGAAAGTACAATGGAACATTCCAAACGCATTAAGCAGTAATATCCCAGGCTTTGAAAAATTTGCAACTTCTATGATGAAGCAAACTTTGAGTAGCAAGGGTGTGGCTAGCATTCAAGAGTTGCGTGAATTAGCAATTGAAGCAGAAGTAAAAATGGTGGCATGCCAAATGACTGTAGACCTATTTGGTTTTGATAGAAATGAATTTATAGATGACGTTACAGACTGGGTAGGAGCTGCATCTTTCTTGCCTGAAGCACAAAAATCAGATATTTGTCTATTTATATAGAATCGACGAGCTTGAAAAACTTTACACAGTTAATTTGTATTTGCGTTATGTTCAGCAGCATCATTGCATGCTCAGTAGATGTAGATGGAGAATTATTATTAAGTCGAGTTGTAAGCAAGCAGTTAGGAGAGCAATTAAAAAGCAAATTGGTAGACTCACTTCAATCTGAAGGACCTATTTCTGCTATTTCAGTCTGTAATTTTGATGCACCTAATATTAGCAATACTTTAGGAGAGAACTATGAGTTAGAAGTAGGGCGAACATCACTCAAAACTAGAAATCCTGCCAACCAACCAGATGCATGGGAAACAAAACAACTGCAATGGTTTGAGTCTCAGTTAAAATCAGGCGTTGACGTTAAATCATTAGAAGTTCATGAAGTACTAACGGAAAATAATCAAGAAGTGTTCCGTTATATGAAAGCGATTCCCGTACAAGAACCATGCGCTCTATGCCATGGCAAAAACATACCTCCTAGCGTCACAAATAAAATTGATACCTTATATCCAGAGGATCAAGCGAAAGGTTATGAGATCGGTGAATTAAGAGGAGCATTTACAGTAAAGATTGAACTATAATTTTTTTGTAAAATTACTTTTTATTAGTCAAATATAACTAGTATCTTTAAATTACTTCTAGAATTAAAAAGGGGCAAGAAGCCCCTTTAATAGTTTAAGTTTTCAATACAAATTTAGCCAAACATTTCTGCAGTCATATTATTAAACCAACTATAAGCATATTGCACTTCACGATTACGCGCTTCAGAAGTTGCATCCATTGGTGTTAAGCCACCAGCAATTTTCTCTATAGAAGCTCTATCTTCAGCAAGCTTGTATACCGCTACTACAGAAATACCATAGTCAGGAGCAATTAAACTGTAACAAGCATTTGCATATGATGTAATGGGCGCATCATTTCCTTGAAGCATGCTAACTACCGCTGCTGCACAGGCTTTCGCTTGAGTACCGGCAGCATAACCAGACTTTGGCATGCCAGTTGCAATACTCGCATCACCTATTACATGAATATCTTTATGTTTCTTAGACTCAAAAGTACCCAAGTCAACAGGACACCATCCAGAATCATCTACCAAGTCAGAATCATGTGCTATTTTTGCAGCATGCTGAGCTGGAATTATATTAGCCACTGCAACTTTATGATCATCAAAGTCTGTGCTCACTGTCATCGCTTTTGTGTCGACAGACTTTACACCACCGCCCGTATCTGCAGCAGCTACCCATTCAATCATTTCGCCGTAAACGTCTTTATAGCCTTGCATAAATAAGCCTTGTTTAGAAAACTTATCTTTTGCATCAAGGATTAGTAGTTTGGATTTTGGTTTATTATGCTTCAAATGATGTGCTATTTGAGCCGCACGCTCATAGGGCCCAGGAGGACAACGGAAAGGGTTTGGAGGTGGCGCAATGACTACAAGACCTCCGTCTTCCATATCTTCTAATTGTTTACGAAGTAGGGCAGTTTGTTGTCCTGCAATCCAAGAGTGAGGCATTATCTGTGCCGCTTCTTCACTATATCCTTCTATCGAATCATATTTTAACGAAATACCTGGTGAAACCACGCACCGATCAAACTCTAGTGTATTACCACCCGCAGTCATCACTTTATGTGCTTCTGCATCAATCATCGTTACGGTATCTTGAATAAGCTTAATGCCATGGTCTGCTATGTTGTCGTAACCAAACTTAATGGTTGAAATATCTCGATCTCCACCAATTACTTCGTTACTCATGAAACAAGTATGATGATCAGGCTTTGCTTCAACAATGGTTACTTCAATTGAAGAGTCTCCTTTGGCGATATATTTAGCAGCAATTAATCCACCAACACCACCACCTACTACCACCACACGCTTCTTAGCTGCATTCGCAATAAATGGAAAACCAATACCTGCAGATGTTGTAGCAACAGCACCACCAGTAACTTTTAAAAAGTTTCTTCTAGAAAGTTTAGAATTTTCTAACTTTGATTTATTTATTTTAGACATGGTTGTTTCTCCTAAACACTTGGGCACTATTTTTGACTAGCATAAAATTGGATAAGGTCTCTAATGGCTTCATCACCACTTGAAGCATGAGCCTCTTCCATTTGCTTTTTCATTTTCTTAGGCATATCTCTATCACCGCTCGCAAAATCAGCCATCGTGTATTCAAGATATGGTACCCATTGGCCGGCTAACACGCCTGCATCGTCATCAGCAGAGCTGCCACCATTTTCATGGCATTTCTCACAATGTGTTTCGTGCAATTCTGAACCAACTGTTGCTTGCTCAGCATTAGCAGGTTGATTTGCATTTTTGAATGGAATTTCAGAAAAATGTTTAGCTAAAGTCTTTATCTCATCTTCAGAATAACCTTTAGCAATTCTATTCATGACAGTAGAAGTTCTCGCAAAAAACTCAACATCTTCAAAATCAAGATCTGCTTCAATAATTTCATCAACTTTGTCTTCATCGTTATCATATTTATACGCGAGCATTGCACCTATAATATATAGTTCCGACATTCCTGAAATAGTTGGTGTCGCGGGTCCTTCACTAATCCCATCTGGCCCGTGACAGCCCAAACAAGTATCTGCAAGCATAGATGGACTAGCACCTTCAGCAAATGCTGTGTTTAAATAAAATAACCCTAAAATACTCAAAAATAGGGTTGGTAGAAAAAGCTTATTTAACATTTTCAGGCTCCTTGCAATTAATTCTAATAAATCATTAGTTGTAATTTATAAATTGTTATATTTCCTTAAATAATATCATATTGGCTATGAAACCGATTTATATTATTGATTGGTGTCGATTAGTTATGTTGCGCGACAGAATCTGATTTAGGTTTTTTAGGTACTTCGTGTGCAACACCTTTGTGACAGTCAATACAAGTTTTACCGGTTCCAGCAACAATTTTCTTATGCTTTTTTCTTGCTGAACGATCTTGTTCCTTAAGATCCATTGCAGCGACAGTATGACAAGACTGACACTCGCGAGAGTCCGTAGCTTTCATTTTATCCCAAACAGAATTGGCCATTTGCCAACGATGTTGTTCAAATTTTTCCTCGCTATCTATTGTTCCACGAATTTCGCCCCAAACATCTTTCGCGGCACGTAATTTTGCTACTAACTTTGGTGCAGTGTCATGCGGTACATGACAATCTGAACATTCAGCTCTTACACCAGATATATTCCTGTAATGAACACTCTCCATCCATTCTTCTTTGACCCATTGCATTGAATGGCAAGAAGTACAAAATTCAGCTTCATTGGTGACATCCAATGTTTTGGAAGAAGCCATTGCAATGGCAAAACCAACACCTAATAAAATAAAAACTGTAAATAACTTCATTTAATATAAATCCGATATATTCAAATAAAAAAGTGGCAGGTAACGAATAATAGTTTTGTAATCGCTAGTGTAAGTTTATGTACTCATTGTGCCATTGGTGTATGCACATACCTAATTTATGTTCTAATTGTCTATATATTTAAAACTTATTAATACTTGGATATCCAAAAATTTAAATAATTTTTAATTCAGACTGGTTGATATCTGCATCAAGCATTTCAGAACCAAACAATAAAACACTTAAAATAGTCGTACTAACTCTATGTAAATATTATATAAATTACTGAATTATAGCAGCAATAAGTAAAATGAATTAGAATATATTAATATTATAATATAACTTCATGAAATCTGCTGTCTAATACAATCGATGGCAGTAGACTAGAACATCTTTCTTACTGGTATAAATATAATAAATGAAAACAATCATTCTTTTTGTAATTGGTCTCGTTACTTGGTTATTGCTCACAAACTTCCAAGTTGTATATTCAAAAGTAGCAAGTTTTACCAATTCCATCCAAGAATCCTCCGAAGTTGTTGCAAGCGCAGACAACACTTTAAGCTCTTCAAAAAACGATGTATTCCAAGACACAGAAACTTCTAAAAATAAATCAAGTACAGATGCTTTAAGTACAGTGAAGGGTAAAGCGGACACTCTTGAAACTGAAAATATTGAGGTTATAAAGAATACGACCGTTGTTGAGCATTCCAATAATAACTTAGCAGAAGTTTCGGCTGAGAAATCAAAAACAACCAATATACCAGCACCGATACCTGAAGCAGGAGTTAGCCCTAAAGTAACATCTGAAACGACAGCAAAAAATACACCTGATGCAAGCCACGTTCCGTTGAATCATCCTTGGATGGCACCCAACTCAACTATGCCAATGTTTAATCAGCACATGATAAATTCAGCAATAATGAATCCTGGCATGTTTATGAATCCTATGGCGATGATGACACCTATGATGATGAGTATGATGGGCCCAATGATGAACCCTGCCATGATGATAAATCCAACAGCGATGCTCAATCACCCAATAAATACGATGACGCAACCACAGAATTTAAATGCCATGATGATGTCAATGAATCCTAATATGATGTTTAGTATGTTTGGACAACCAAGTAAAGAATATCAAGAAGGTGAAGTTCCCGAACAACTGCCCGTCGTTACAATTCCTGGAATGCCAACTCAAACCTTTCAGAATTGGCCTATAAATAAATTGTCGCCAGGTGTATCTCGTGAAGCAAAGAAAAATGCATTTCAAACCTTAATGGCCATGAGTCCATTAAACATGCATGACATGATGGGAATTATGGCTGATAAAATGCCCGTTGAAGAAGGTGTAAGTTGGGATGATGCTGTTGAAGCAATGAAATTACGTGCTAATGAAGTTAACTTCAAATTCGTAGGTTCGAGTCCTTTATGGAAACAAATTGAAGCTGAAACTGAACAACCGTCTGCTAAAGTTGAGATGTTTAGGTTTTGTGATGCAACAGTGGCTCGAAAAATATTAGATGTAGTTCCAGAATTTATTATTTTTCTACCTTGTAAAATTGCATTACTGGAAGATGGAGAAGGTAAATTATGGGTGATGACAATGGATTGGGACATAAGTTGGTTAGACTTTTCGCAAAACCCGAATAGTCATTTTTCAAAAGAAATTCGCGAAGATGCAAAACGAATTCGAGATAACCTGAATTACATTATGGAAGGTGCGGCAACAGGTGATTTTTAGATTTAAATAAAGTTTATTCTTACTAAAAGTAAAATAATTAAAGTTAAAAGCTAAGGGGTGATAACACATGACTACAAAAACAAAATTAATCCACATTTTCATGATCGCAATTTGTTTTTTCATAATTGGTGCATCAGGCATACAAGCAGGAGAACATGCAGGCAATAAAGCTGAGCAGAAGCCAAACTCCTATGCAAATTCGTCTCCTCAACATTGGGGGCAAATGAGCAATGCCATGAAAAAATCTATGGATCCAAACGTCATGAATAACATGATGCAAATGATGATGAATCCTGAAAAGATGATGTCAATGGAATCTTGTGCACAATGTCACGATGGTGAAGATGTTGCGCGTTATCAAAAAGAATATGGTCCGATGATGGAAGCAATGAAGCCTATGGCAAGCATGATGAACCCTATGATGGGCATGATGGGACCAATGATGAACCCCATGATGGGCATGATGGGGCCAATGATGAATCCTATGATGGGCATGGGCGGTTCAATGATGGCGCCAATGGCAGGAATGAGTGCGCCTATGATGAATTCAATGATGAACCCAATGGGTATGATGGGAATGGGTTCGTATGGGGGCCAAATGATGGATCCTAAGCAATACGAGCAAATGTTTAATCTGTGGACTGAAAGCATGAAAAATATGGCCCCACAGCCTAAGAATTAATCTGCACAACAATTAAATAGTATCGATAACGATAATAACGTATGCAACTGTATATCCGCATTTTAAAGGTTGGGTGTGATGTGAGCTCAGCCTCTAATAATTATGACTGCATATAAATTCAAATTTAGTAATTAAAAAGAGAAGGTGTATATGTTAATTCAACAAAAATTGATCCGATTATTCATGATCATAAGTTTTCTATTTATGATTTTGATCACGACTGCACAGGCTGAAAATGAAACAAACAATCCGGCAATAGTTCCTGGCTGGGGTCAAGGCGGGTATGGGGCCATGGGTGGTGCACATCCAATGTTTAACCCATCCATGTGGATGAATCCAATGACCTGGATGAATCCAGGAAATTATATGAGCATGATGGATCCTAACACCATGATGAATCCGGCAAACTATATGCAAATGATGAATCCTAATGCCTATATGAGCATGATGAATCCAATGATGGGCATGATGGGCCCGATGATGGGCATGGGTGGAATGAGTTCAATGATGAACCCTATGGCAATGATGGGCCCGATGATGGGTATGGGTGGAATGAGCTCAATGATGAACCCTATGATGGGCATGGGAGGAATGAATTATGGCGGTGGCAATAACAACCCTATGGGCCAAATGATGGATCCTAAGCAATACGAACAAATGTTTAATCAATGGACTGAAAGCATGAAAAACATGATTCCACAGTCGCAAGCTACACAATAAAAGCATACAGATAGCTTTTTGCTACCCCGTCTATACATCAAACAACAAGGCAGCTCTATGCATGTACTTCAACGTTTAACTCGATTAATCGTAATCACAAGCTGCCTTTTGGTTGCAGGAGTCTCTTGCACTCAAGCTGATGTTGAAAAGAAAAATTCAGCTACACACCCAATTGATCACTCCCCTCAAACTACTGTAATGAATCCAATGATGATGGGGCAGATGGGTCAAATGAATGGCATGATGAATCCCCACATGTACTTAAATATGATGAGCCAAATGCAGGGGATGATGAATCCTCAAATGATGGGTATGGTAAATCCAATGATGATGGGTGGAATGGGGAACCTGATGAGCATGAATATGATGTACCCGATGATGGGGCAGATGATGCCAGGTAGAATAGTTATGCCAAACATGGGCGCAAACTTTAGCAACCCAAATTCACAAATGCCAAGTCAACAAATGATGGACCCCAAACAATATGAAAAATGGTTCAATCAAATGACTGAAAACATGAAAAACATAACAAAACAAACACAAGCTAAACCTTAATCTGTAAAATATTTCCACAGACGTGTACAACTATGAATAATTTATTTGACTTTGTTTTATACCTTTTCCCGCTAGCAGTTGTTATTGCTGTTGCATTAGGTCTGGCTAATAAAAATAGTTTAGAGCAAGCTGATACATTAACCGGGTCATCGTTAAGTTCTAACAATTTCATTTATAAACAAGAAATTCCCACCGCTATAAATAACAACATTACATCTAAAGCAATGAATCCTCATAAATTTGATATGACGGAACCGTTTGCAGAAAAAATACCATTCGAACTCGCACCTGCAGCATGGATGCAGATGATGAACACTATGATGCATAACATGCAAATTACTCAGATGATGCACCAAATGGCTGCAATGCCTAACCAAATGATGTCTCCAATGTTGTGGGCAAACCCACATGGCCAATATGGACATATGGGCATGTTACAAAACAATGCAGTAAATCCATCTCAACAACCAATGAATCCTGAACAGTACAAAAAATGGTACGAACAACAATTAAAACTTCGCCAATCAAGCCGATAATCATAATTAATTGTTTCAATAGTTTTTAATCATTTAACAATAGCTTTAGTGCACATCGCGAACTCAATATGTATAATCCGCGTCTTTTACAATTAACGAGATAAATTAATATTTTATAGCCATGGATGATCTATCAAACCTTCATTTAGTCGCCTTACTAGGCTTCATAATAGCCATGGTGTTTGGTTTTATTGGGAACAAAACACATTTCTGTTCAATGGGCGCCGTCAGTGATGTCGTCAATATGGGTTCTAAAGGCCGAATGGGTGCTTGGTTCTTAGCCATTGGTATTGCCATATTAGGTGTTCAATATTTATACATAAGCGGACGAGTCGACATAGATGCATCCGTTTACCGCACTCCAACTTTATACTTATTAAGTTATGTGCTTGGGGGCATGCTATTTGGCATTGGAATGACATTTGCCGCCGGTTGCGGGCAACGTAATTTAGTTAGAGTAGGGGGCGGTAACCTTAAAGCATTAATTGTATTAATTGTTATGGGTATTACTGCTTACATGACTATGCGAGGCATTTTCGCTATTGCGCGACTTGAATATATTTATGCAGTAAATACAGATCTCACTAAGCAGGGTATAAATAACCAAGGACTATTTGACTACATCGGCTCATTACTTAAGTTAGAAGACAGTAGCTTACTTCAAAAAATAGGTGGCTTTGCGGTAGCCTTTGGATTTATTGCTTACGCTTTCAAACATGAAGAATTTAGGAAAAGTTTTGATAATGTATTAGCAGGTGTTGCTATAGGAGTTTGTGTTGTAGCAGCGTGGTATGTATCGGGTTATGTTGGCCAAGATGACTTTGACCCTATCACACCGCAAGGCATGGCATTTGTTGGGCCGACTGGTAATACAATTAGTTATTTAATGACGTATACAGGTGCTGAAATAAACTTTGGTATCGCGATTGTACTTGGAATGATTTTTGGATCATTCATTTATGCCATTATATCTGGCACTTTCAGAATCGAAACGTTTAGCAACAAGTCTGAAATGGTTAATCACTTAATTGGTGCATCAATGATGGGTTTTGGTGGTGTGCTTTCTTTTGGTTGCACCATAGGACAAGGCGTAACAGGCATGTCTACCCTAGCAATTGGCTCTTTTATAACCCTAGCATCCATTATATTTGGTTGTGCGCTAACTATGAAGATTCAATATCACATGCTAGATGAGAAAGGTTTTTTCGGTGCACTTGGGACAGGTTTAGCAGAACTGCTAATACCGTGGAAAAAGCAAGAAGCATAAATACTCCTTGCTTATATTCTAAAGCTTAGACTAACTTTTATTTAATTACCGCTTCACCTACACCTGTCTCACCTAGATTGTCTGTCCAAGTAATCTTTACCGTATCTCCAGCTTTAGCACCATCAAATTCAAAAGACCAATAAGGATTCTTCGAGACGCCTGTTCCCCAATCGCCAGAAATAATAATCTCACCATTTAATTCGGCTTTTACCTCTTTTATAAAGTGAGCAGGGATTAACTCACCAGTTTCCTTATCTTTTCGACTACCCGATTCCATTGGGTGATACATAATTGCTTTAACTGTAGTGGTGCTCCCACTAAGCTTTGCTCTAATTTTCATTTCATCAGCCATTTTATTAATATCCTCTATTCAATCTTATGGGCTTAAACGCAACCACCGGCCGTAACCTTCACTGCACTTTTACCGGTATATAGTTTTCCATCTGCTTTAACAATTGCTACTACATTTGAAGACTCACGTAATTTAATACGTGTAGATACAAATGGCTTTGATTTGCCATGGAAATAGAAGCGAGAGATCCAAGGACGCGGATTCTTGTCTCCCAATAAACTAATCCATTCAACATTGTCTAAATCAGTTGATACTTTGACAGGAACCGTAGCACCATTTTCAGCAATTGCAGGCGCGTCTATGGTTACATTGCTTTCTAATAATTCCGTATCACCAATAAGACCTTTTAATGCAGGTCCATATTCGGTTTCATCGAATGCAGCAGTAGGCCATTCAGCAAATGCAGACTGTAAAAAAGTGGCTTTACCAAGAATGGCAATTGCACCGGAATACAAGCTACCTTGAATAAACTTTCTTTTTGAAAAATTCATGACATCCTCATCCATCGTTAATAATAAAGTTATGAAAACATGTATGTTAGCCGTAATGAGCTAATAACGTAATATATGTTCTAGTTTGACGGTATTTTAACATGTAAGTTCCTGTTCTAGCTGATAATTTAACGTAAGCTAGTATGTTAAATGCTGTTAATTTGGCGTGGTTTTAAGCAATTTACAGAACAATAGTGGGTAATTCAGATAATTCACTAATTACCTTGTCTGCTTGATAGGGCAAATGCTCAGGCGTTCGATTATATCGATTGATCCAGACTGAATTAAAACCATACGAAGCGGCACCTGCAATATCCCACGAGTTTGAAGATATAAAACAGATCTTATTTCTAGGCAATGCGAGCTGCTCTTCTACAAATTCATACACAGCAGGAGAGGGCTTATAGGTCTTGATTTGATCTGTAGAATATATGCCATCTAGTAAATTTGTTAATCCTGCATTTTTTAAGGCAGAGCTTAATTTTTGTGGCGAGCCATTAGACAGAATGGCTGTAGTTTTACCCGCATCCTTTAATGTTTTTAATGAATCTTTTACATCTGAATAACAATCTAATTTGGCGTGTGCTTCAAGAATATTTTTCTTAACAGTTACATCTTTCATGCCGTACACATCACATGCAAATTCAAGTGCATATTTACTAATAAGATCATAATTCGTATATCGATTCATTAAGCTTAATTGTGAAGAATATTGAAGTCGCTTAGATCGCCATAACTTATAAATTACTAGCGCATGCTCACCTAACTGATCCTTGTATACTTCAAATGGTTGATAAGTGTCTAAAATGGCACCGTATGCATTAAAAATAAACGCTTTGTTCTTTTTCATTATATGTATTGAACTCCAGACTTGTTTAAAATACCTATAAAAAAAACCCCGACAAATTATGAGTAATCTATCGAGGTTTTTTAAAGGGGAGGTTGTTCTACTCTAGTTCCGGAGAGTCAAAATCATCCCAATGCTTCCTAGCAACTTTTCTTATTTATTTTGCTGAAGTTGCATCTGCTACTACAGGTGCAGTGTTGTACATACCTTCAAACATTTTTTGGAAATTAGCAGGGTTCATCATCCAAGCAGTGCTTTCTTGATAAAACTCTGGATCCATCATTTTTTGCATAGGTTGTTGAAAATATGTTGGGTTAGACATCGCGCTCATCCACTGCGTATATAAAGCAGGGTTCATGTATGTGTTCATGGCGGTCTGATAGAAAGCAGGATTCATCATTGCTGTCATCCAATTCATATACATTTGTGGATTCATGAATTGACCCGATGCAGCCATAATTGACGCTGGATTAGTCATGTTCGCCATAATTTCATTCCATTGATTAGTATCCATCCCACACTCCACCATATTTTGCGCAGTCTGTGGATGACTCATCAATGTAATAAGTTGCATAAATTCAGCTGGATTGGCCATTGCAGAAGCTAAAGCTTGTGGATCTGTGTAAGCCTTCATTTTGCAATCTGTCGTGTTTTCAGCAGCTTGATTGGTCACTTCATTTGCTTCACCAAATACTACGGTAGATACGCCCACCAATAGAATTAATACAAATGCTGCAATCGTATATTTGAATGACAATAGAATATTTCTCATTACTACTTACCCCGGTTGGTTTTAATTAAGTATTAGTACATAGTAATATAATATTATTCTAATGATATTAAATATAACTAATCATCAGATTAATAAGACTTAATACATATTAAAAACATATAGTTACATTCAAGGAGTATTTCTTTTGAATTCTGTCCTATACAGAAAGCAATACTATATTAATGACGTATTTACACAGAATTGAATGAAATTTGTTTGAATTAATCTAAATAATAGTCGATATCTATATCAAGACTCTAAGTAAGTAAGGACAATGGAAGAGTTAATAATCACCGTATATATAACTACGCATAATATATATTATGTTAAATTTATGAAATACTAGTAGTTATCTACAACGATTGTTTGAGTGATATACCAAAAACGGCCTATTTTAAAAGCAGCGTATTTTAAAATGCTTAGTTCTACGACAATTTACACGCATTCTCCATAATCTAAACGAGTTAGCTTTCATGTTAGCCCGCATTATTTTTATCACGGTATTGTTTAAAAATACTTAATCGGTAGATCAATCAACACAGCTATGTTGTTTTTGATCTATTCACCTATAGGACAGAAGATATGCATGATTCAATATTATTAAGTTTGATGGAATATCTGGCTATTTGATTTATCTAGGTACCTATAACAAAGAAGCAATAAGACTTAGTACCTCAATCCCCTTCTCTGTTAACTATAACTTTTTCGATCTATCTGCATTTTACATCATGACTCAAAACACAAATTCTATAATACAAGAATTACATTCTATTATTTCCAAATTTGTTTCTAACCTTGTTAGCATTATCTCTATAAACATAGAAAGTTAAAGTAAGATTTTTATCAAATGTTTCCTGTGAATAATGCAACAGTTATTTATTCATATATTGCATTGCCATTTCGCAAGAATTAATGTCATCGAATATAGTATTTAATAAATGATATACATTAAAAACTATCCAAAGTTTATACAGTACAAGTTTATATAGATTATGTTCTATTTTAATATGAATACATTCTTGTGTTGTTATACTTTATTTTTATTACAACTTAATCCTTACTGATGTCATCCCTTATTCTCATTCTTGGCGATCAACTGAACAAAAGTATTTCTAGCTTGAAGCAAGCAAATAAAGCTGAAGATATAGTTTTAATGTGTGAAGTTCGTGCAGAAGCAAAATATGTAAAGCATCATAAGAAAAAACTAGTCTTTGTATTAAGTGCAATGCGTCATTTTCATCAAGAGTTAAAGTTTTCTGGTTATAACGTCACATATGTCAAGCTTAATGACAAATCTAATTCGGGTAGTCTAGAGTCTGAGATTCAAAGGATCGCTAATGATAATAATATTAATAATATAACTGTCACACACCCAGGTGAATATCGCGTTTATAAAAATATAAACACGTTAAGTAGTAAAAATTTGAATATCAACTGGCTGGAAGATGATCGCTATTTTTGTAGTCGTGATGAATTTCGCAAATGGGTAGATAAAAAAACACAACTCCGTATGGAGAATTTTTATCGTTATATGCGACAAAAATATAATATTTTAATGGATGGGAATGAGCCTGTTGGAAACAAATGGAACTATGATAAGGAAAATCGCAAGCCTCTCAAAAATGAAATTATCTCTAGTAGGCCTAAAATATTTAAGCCTGACGCTATTACCAATGAAGTCATTGAATTAATAGAAAGCGAATTCAACGAAAATTTTGGAGACATTCTACCTTTTGAGCTGGCAGTTACACGCAAACAAGCATTAGCTGCATTAAATCATTTCATTAAAGAAAGATTAGTACAGTTTGGTGATTATCAAGATGCAATGCTGGAAAAAGAACCTTACATGTACCACTCATTACTTAGTTTCTATTTAAACATTGGTCTATTATTACCTGCAGAAGTCATATCAAAGGCCGAAAAAACTTATCAAAATGGTCATGCACCAATCAACGCAGTAGAAGGATTTATAAGACAAATACTAGGTTGGAGAGAATTTATTCATGGAATTTATTGGCATAAAATGCCTAACTATTCTACAAAAAACTTTTTTAATGCAGAAAATGATTTGCCTGATTTTTTCTGGGATGGTGATACAAAATTAAATTGTTTATCACAGTGCATTCAGGAAACCAAAAAGAACGCATATGCACATCATATACAGCGCTTAATGATATTGGGTAACTTCTGTTTACTAACAGGCATTGAGCCTAAAAAAGTATGCGAGTGGTATTTGATAGTATATGCAGATGCATTTGAGTGGGTAGAGTTGCCGAATGTTATGGGCATGATCTTGTTTGCAGATGGTGGCTATCTGGCTAGCAAGCCCTATGCAAGTGGTGGTGCGTATATCAATAAAATGTCTAATTATTGCAAATCTTGCCATTTCAAAATAAAAGAAAAAACTGGTGAACAAGCTTGCCCTTTTAATTATCTCTATTGGAATTTTCTACATCAACACCAAGATAAGCTTTCAAATAATCAGAGATTATCAATGATGTATAGCACATTAAAAAAAATGGATTCTGAAAAACTGACATTAATACGTTCTAGTGCTGAGAATTTTATTAAATCAATTTGACTGCCATGCGACTAACTAAATGTAACATAGTGTGGTTAAAAAAGGATTTACGTGTATTTGACCATCAGGCATTAGCAAATGCATGCGAAAATAATTTCACAATAGCAATGTATGTTCTTGAAGACGAATGGATCTCAAGTAAAGAATTTTCTTTACATCAATTTCAATTTCTAAGAGAAAGTCTGTATGAGCTTCGTGAAGAACTGGCTAAATTAAACATACCTTTTGTTATACAAAAAGGTGGAATTATTTCATCTTTACAAAACATTCAGCAGCATTACATAATTTCAGGTCTCTATAGTCATATCGAAACAGGTGTAAAATGGACATATATTAGAGATCGTAAAGTAAGTGAATGGTGCAAAGGAAATGGAATTGAATGGAAAGAATATTATCAGTTTTCCGCCATCAGGAAATTAAAATCTAGAGACACATGGAATGAAAAACGCAAAAAACTTATCGAACGTAGAGTTATTTTTCCACCAAAAAAGCAAAATTTCTCTTTAAAACTTGGTGTCAAAAACAACTTAGCAATCGACGAAGTATTTAATGAGGTCACAACTAGAAATTATCTAAATATACAGAAAGGTGGCCGAAGCAATGGACTTTTTCTACTAACTAGTTTTCTCGATAACAGAGGAATGGATTATTCGAGCAAGATGTCGTCACCAAATACAGCCTATGACTCGTGTAGCCGTATAAGTTCACATATTACATGGGGAAC
>CALAJL010000079.1 GCA_937922735.1 uncultured Gammaproteobacteria bacterium
GGCCAACGAAAATGTGGGGCTTGGCCCGCTATAATTTGTGTACTGGTACTGTCGACCGTATCGTTTAGATCACCTAACATGATTAATGGTTGCCGGTTTTTTTCTATATCACTAACAATACGTGCCCGAAGTGCTGTGGCTTCTAAACTTCTTATCATTTGTGCACGCAACGAACCCAAAGCACGATGAATAGGATTCTCTCGATCTTCATTTTCTTTATATATAGGTCGTTTAGATTTTAAGTGTGCAACATAAACAATCACGCTTACATCGGTTTCAGGTAGTAAAATTTCTGCACGAAGTGGTGGGCGTTCAAACTGCTTAATCGGTACATCGATAAGCTGTTCATTTCCTTCTGGAGATTTACTTGGTATTTGAAAATCTGCGCTTGATGGAAATTCCTTAATAGACTCATGCCGTATTATTTGAAAGCGCGTTGCCAAACCAACTTTTGGTCGTAATGCTTTCCCTTCTTCTTCATTGCTTTGTTTGTCTGCTTCTGGAGACAACACTTGCGCACCATCAGGGAAATGTTGTGAATATGAGACCGCCGATTGTAAGCTAGAACTACTAAAGACCTCCTGGAATCCAACAATGTCTGCCTGACTACGATCTAGAGTTTGAGCAATCCATTTTATTTTTTGTTCATGCTCTTCTTCGGTATGAGGTGGCAGGTCATAATAGCGTACACCTGGACGCACGAGATTCAGCAGGTTAAATGAAGCAACGCGAAAGTTCATATTTGACTCAAGCACACTGCACAAAAATATATAAATTATTTGTGCGTTTAGTGTGTTTGCATAACCTCACCTTTTCGATGCAAAAAGATTGCACACGCAACACGAAGAAAAGATGTGAAATTACTTACGTCTTTATGTGTCTCTAATATTTCACCATACAATACGTTAATAAATTGTGGCACGGTTTGATCTTCTTCCTCTGCCATTTGATCAAGTATTTCCCAAAATTCTTTCTCTAATCGAATGCTGGTTACACAGCCTTGAATACGTATTGAGCGACAATCACTTTCGTAACGATCTTGTGGTGTTCCTGTATAAACATTACACATATCACACGAACCTTATAAAAATAATGGTTTATTTATAGTTCTTATGCTTATTTATAGTGCAAGTGCTATATATGCACAAGTAGTATTCACTTACTACCTGATAATTCATTAGGTTTTTATACTTAATCATGAGCTAAGAGGATAAACATGGCGAAAGTAATACATTCAATGATTCGTGTACTTGATGTGGCACGCTCCAAAGAATTTTATGAAAAAGCGTTTGGTTTAAAAGAAAAACGCTATCTTGATTTTGATGATTTTGCACTCGTCTATTTAGGCAATGATGAAAATGACTTTGAAATCGAGCTTACTCTAAATAAAGATCAAAAAGATGCTTATACCCATGGCAATGGATATGGGCATATTGCAGTTTGTGTTGATGATCTAGATGCTGAACATGCACGAATTAAATCACTCGGCTATGAACCACAAGATGTTATTTCATTTAGCCCTGGTGGCGAGTTATTAGCAAAATTTTTCTTCATTAAAGATCCTGATGGATATGAGATCGAAGTATTACAAAGGCATGGAGCATATACATAAAATATAAAAAAACGCCTCAATAATAATAAAAATATATGAGGCAAATGGGAGGAGGTAACTATGTTAGACCTTGATCTAACGCGCCGTGATTTTTTAAAAACCAGCGGCTCAGTGCTAATGGGAACATTAGCAACCAGCACAGGTGTACTCGGTTTATTGGCACCTAGCCAAACCTGGGCTTTAGAGTTAACCAAACTTGATAAAGCAACAGGACAAATACTCTTACAAACCACACGACACATTTTCCCTCATGCCACTTTGGACGATGCCGTCTACGCACTCGTGGTTAAAGATTTAGATGCCGCCGCAGCGGGAGACGATGCAGTCGCAAAACTACTCACTGATGGTGCAGCAGCTTTAAATGCAGATGCTGGAGGAGACTGGTTAGCTGCAAACAATGACAAACAGTTTTCTGTAATTGAAAAAATGGCCGGCAATGATTTCTTTGAAAAGATAAAAGGTACGGCCGTAGTTTCTCTTTATAACAATGAACTAGCCTGGGCACATTTTGGTTATGAAGGTGATGCCTGGAAACAAGGTGGTTATCTTACACGTGGCTTTGATGATTTAGATTGGCTACCCGATCCACCTGCTGATGCGAGTCCCGCAGCATATTCCGCATCAAAATAATTATAAGGAGAAAACATCATGGCAAAATATGATTTAGATGATGATGGTGTAGTGGTAATTATAGGATCAGGCGCTGGTGGCGGTACGTTAGCCAATGAGTTATGCCAAAAAGGTATTCAAGTTGTGCTACTAGAGGCCGGTGGACATGAATCCAATGAAAGCTTTGTTAATGATGAATGGGGTTCGTTCGGACAAATTTCATGGCTAGACTCACGTAGCTCTTCCGGTAGTTGGCGCGTAGGCAAAGACTTTAATGGATTACCTGCCTGGATTTGTAAAACCGTAGGTGGCTCAACCACCCATTGGGCAGGCGCAAGTTTACGCATCCAAGACCATGAATTTAGAATTAAAACCGAATACGGAGATATTGATGGGGCCAATTTATTAGATTGGCCCATTACACTTAAAGACCTTGAACCTTATTACGATAAAGCTGAATACAAAATGGGGGTTACTCGCACCCATGGCATTCCAGGTTTACCTGGTAATAATAATTTTAAGGTCATGCACGCCGGGGCTACAAAACTTGGTTATAAAAATTGTCATACCGGCCGCATGGCAATCAATAGCAAACCACGTGATGGCCGAGCCTCTTGTTTACAACTTGGTTTTTGTTTCCAAGGCTGCAAGTCTGGTGCGAAATGGTCCACCTTAGTTGCAGAAATTCCTAAAGCAGAAGCCACAGGCAAATTAGACCTTCGACCTAAATCTCATGTTCTTAAAATTGAACAAGATAAGTCAGGCAAAGTCAGCGGCGTTATTTATGCAGATGCTGATGGCAACCAACATATGCAACAAGCACGCGCGGTGTGTGTTGCGGGTAATTCGATTGAGTCACCACGATTGCTACTTAATTCAGAAAACAGTCAAAGTCCAGATGGTCTTGCCAACTCTTCTGGTCAAGTTGGTAAAAACTACATGCGACATATGACGGGCTCAGTATATGGAACATTTGAGAAACCTGTACATATGTGGCGTGGGACAACCATGGCAGGAATCATTACTGATGAATCCATCAATGATCCTAAACGTGGTTTTGTTGGTGGTTATGAATTAGAAACCTTAGCATTAGGATTACCTTTCATGGCTGCTTTTCTTGATCCAGGCTCATGGGGTCATGACTTTACTCGCAAAATGGATGAGTACAGTCACATGGCTGGCATGTGGATTGTAGGCGAAGATATGCCTCAAGAATCTAACGCAGTTTCTTTGCATGCCGAAAATAAAGATCAGCATGGCATGCCAACCCCCAATGTTCATTTTGATGATCATCCAAATGATATTGCGATGCGTGAACATGCTTATCAACAAGGTTCAGCAATTTATGATGCGGCGGGAGCTAAGGAGAATTACTTAGTCCCGCCTTACCCTTCTACTCATAACCTTGGCACTTGCCGCATGAGTGCCAATGCAGATGATGGTGTGTGCAATGCACATGGCCAAACGCATGACGTTTCAAATTTGTTCATATCTGATGGCAGTCAGTTCACAACAGGTGCGGCTGAAAATCCAACCTTAACCATCGTGACACTGGCCATTCGACAAGCCGACTACATTGCAAAACAGATGAGTGAAAAAGCAATTTAGTTTTGCTCAAGCTCAATGCTCAGGCTCAATAAGAAAAGCCTCCTACTTGGAGGCTTTTTTGCATTACATTGAATATGATGGGTTCCTAATACAACCTTATCTTAATTAATTTTAATATATTTTAGTTGGTTCTTTTCTTTATCATTTTTTTTGATGTGCAGTATAAATAAGAACATTGGCACTGCATCTTACTAATAGATTGGTTACTTTGAAGATCTACTCCCATAATTTTTCTATAAAAGCTTATGAGGCACATACAAAAATATTATAAATAGACACTTACAGATCATGCATAATTAAATTACGTTTACATTGCTACTTAGCAGGGAAAACATTCATGAAAACCAATTACTATCTATCACCCACTTTAAAAAGCACCCAACAAATTTCAGATGATCTACATGAAGTTGGCATAAACGATTGGTTTATTCATGTCGTCAGTAAAAATGAAGCTGGCCTTAAAAAAGAGCGGATCCATTCTAGTAATTATTTAGAAACATTAGATCTAGTGCGAAACAGCGCAATTGGTGCACTGATAGGATTTATCATAGGAGTGTTTGCTGCAGGTGCATTCATGTACTTCAAGCCATTTGGTTCAAATATGCCTGAGTTTGTTTATTTAATTGTAATCCTGCTATTTACTTTATTTGGCACTTGGGAAGGTGGATTAGCTGGTGTTGCAAGTGAGAATAGAAAACTAGCAAAATTTAATCATGATTTAGAACAAGGCAAATACCTTATTCTTATTTACGTTTGGAAAGGTCAAGAGCAAGCAGTTAAAGATGTGATGGCAAGAAAACATCCCGAGGCAGAACTCGTTGCGACAGATATTCAATATTTCAACCCATTCTCTCCAGTAGAACGAATAGAGAATTAGTTAAGTATTAGTAAAGTGATCATCATTGAATATGATGATTCAAAAATACTTCTAGATATGTATGTAGATTATTAAAAAAATTTCCCAACACTCGTCAGTTTTGGGTTCCATACAAATTAGTTAGTCTTGAAATCCCTTACCAAATATAGTTTGTACTAGCTAATAAAAATTACCAAGAAGATCTATGTAATTCCAAAAATAGTAAATGCCATAATGTATGATTTATTCAAGCTGGTACTGTATGCATTGAAGCATACAAGGTGCTAGTCCTATGGAATAAAACTGTCGCGACACCGAATCAATACGTAAACCAGTTCATGACACCATAAGATGTGTTACATCATCATCGATCAACGTCTTACCCATTAATTGAACAAAATGAAACCAAACCTCTCATATTAAGTGGAAAAGAAAAAAACTTTCCATTTTTATACTCACTTTATTTCTTAGTATATTTAACCCACTTAAAGGCGAGCAAAAGTGGCTAATAAACCCGCATATATAAGTGTCTACAGCCAACAACTATTTCTTTAGAAATAGTAATATATACAAGACACTCTATCCTTTAAGGATATAACTAATTCGCCAGTTTCTTAAGTCCAAACCCGTTATACTTGATATCTTAAATTAGGAGTTTAGGATTTTGAACGCAACCATTTCATCGGTTCGCACACAAGCAAGCGATTTATTTGAGATAAGCAAACCCCGTATTGCATTATTAGTCTTGCTTACAACTTTTACTGGCATGTGGTTAGCTGGTGGTGGTTATGTGCCGTTAGACTTAGTCATATACACACTTATTGGCACTGGATTAGCCTCTGCTTCAAGTGGCGCTTTGAATAATTATGTTGACCGTGAAGTTGACAAACTTATGGCTCGAACACGCAACCGAGCATTACCTACTTCTAGATTGCACCCTCAACAAGCATTATGGCTTGGAGGCTTGTTAAGTATTTCTTCATTTGCAATTTTATTTTACTTAGTAAACCCATTAACTGCATACCTTGCACTAGGGACAACCTTTTTCTATGTAGTGATTTACACTATTTGGTTAAAACGCACTTCACCACTTTGCACAGAAATTGGAGGTGTTGCAGGAGCCTTACCACCCGTTATTGGCTGGGCCGCTGTAACTAATGATATAAGTTGGCAAGCCATGGTAATGTTTTTAATTATGTTCATCTGGCAACCACCACACTTTTGGGCATTAGCATTATTACGTGCAGATGAATATCGACGAGCCAACTTACCTATGTTACCTGTAGTAAGTGGCACAGAAGTAACCAAATTTAGAATGTTGGTATACACAATAATACTAATACCGATTAGCACTACTATGTATTGGTTTGATCTTGCTGGACCTGTTTATCTGGTTGCTGCGTTAGTATTGAGCACAATCTATTTGATCATGACTATCGATTTTGCACGTAAACCAATTACCCACAAAAGCACTAAACGCTTGTTTGGCTTTTCAATCATTTATCTATGTGGTTTATTTGTATTTATCTTTGCCGACTGTCAATGTAACGGCGCACTTTAGAATAACGATAGACATACAAGCAAGCCTATTTATTGCTTGCAAGGTACTCCTGCCATAGTTGCTTGGCGGGGTGGTCATCAAGTGACTTGTGGTTAAGCGTCATCAGTGTTGACCCATAGTTTAGCTCCCAAACATCCTCCCCAACATAAAAAGGCGCCTCATCTAAATTGATGATACGTTTTGTAAAATTCCCATCATCTTTTTCAATTATTGTTACGCTATAACGTTCTCCAACTAAAGTAATCTGTCCCACCAGTTGCCACTTATTATTTGGTAATTCCATTAAAAATGGTGGATTACATTCGAGTATATTTTTTTTTGAAATAAGCATATCTATTGAATAGTACAGAATTTACTAAAGATTTTTTCCCATTTGCCGATAAACGAACTAAGTCTCAAGCCTCAAACTATAGTGTTTATATTCTATATTTATGAAAGCAGTCATATTTAAAATTATCATTCTCTTTATATTAAGCCAGAATGCCCATTCAGCGCTCACTACAATCACTTGTGATTACAATATGTTCGCCTCAGTTAAAAAGGTTGAACCTACTACAGAAATTATGCAGCTAGTATTCACTGTTGACATCGAAAGCAGTAAAGCACAAGTCATTCGAAGTAATAACGTTACAGACGTAGACTTATATCCTACTGGTGGCGGCTTTACATTTGTAGAAATTGATGAAATAGGTAATGTACTGACCACAACAGTAGACATGCATGGAAAATCTGCGCACAGCAGAAACACTATCCTAGATAATCTACTTATTCCCAGCCAGTTTTATGGTGAATGTGATTATATGAGATAGGCAACTAAACCTAGCCTTGATCATGTATATCACAAGGGCTGCGTAAATAATCAGGGACGTTAGGCGGACATATCCCGCAAGCTTCATTCCCCGGCACTGCAAAATCAATTTTCCTTGGATAAGGCAAATCTAAGCTATTCATAATTTGAACAAACTCTTCTTTTGGAATGTCATTTCCCAATCTAGGATTACGCGCCATTTCTTGCGCAATACTGGATACATGGCGTCCTGAGTAATCATGTGCAGGATAAACTAACGTTTCACCTGGCAGAGAAAATAGTTTCGTTTGAATACTGTCAAAAAGCTGGCCAGCATCACCCGATTGAAAATCTGTACGACCACACGCATCAATCAACAACGCATCACCGGTAAACACTCTTTTTTGAACGCCTTGGTCTAGCAAATATGAATAGTGGTGATCCGTATGTCCCGGTGTAAACAGTGGGTGCAATGCTATCGATCCAATGTTAAAAACCTTACCCTCCTCAATATGTAAATCTGCACAGGGTAAATCGGCTTGCTTGGGATAAACTATTTTACAATCGGTTAATGCTTTTAACTTAGTGGCACTTGTTAGATGATCTGCATGTACATGCGTATCAATTGTATAGTTTAATGTTAACCCCAGTTCACGAATTACATCTAAATCACGACCAACCGTTTCTAAAACAGGATCTATTAATGCAGCAATACCTTGTTCCTCGCATGCAAGAAGATAGGTGAATGTTGATGAACTCGCCTCAAATAATTGCCGAAAAATCATAGTTTTTATTTACAAATAATATTGATGGAAAACAATCACACAGTACAAAGACAATGATTACTTATTTATGTGCGATTTCCTTGTCAGTAAATAGATAATCTTTTAACTCTTTGTCCATTACAGGATCCTTACGACGTATCCATTCCAACACCATCGCCGCATGTTCTTTTTCTTCATCACGATTATGAGCAAGGATTGCTTTTAGATCTGCATCCTTACATGCATCTACACGTTGGTTATACCAATCCACCGCTTCGAGCTCTTCCATTAGAGACGATATTGCTCGATGCATATCTCGCGTTTCATCCGATATTTCATCTATCGGTTCATGATACCCTTCATTTGCCATGCCAAACTCCTTACTATTAAATATCAGACCTCATTTCTAGCAATTATATTACTAGACTATACAAATTATTCTCATACATTAAATTTTAAAATGATATACGAAGTTATTGATGCACATGTATACCCCGATGGGCAATTAGACGTTCTCTCTAGAACCGAAGTGAGTCGATTACTCGATACCAGTCAAACTGGCTTGTATAGGTTATTTCGAAATTCCTCACTTGCTGTACTGAATTGTGGCAATCCGTTAGATGATGGAAGAGAATTATTAGAAAGGTATCAATCTTTTGACATAACCCTTGTCCAAGAAGAAAAAGGTATCAGCCTAAAACTGAAAGATGCTCCAGCCAGCGCTTTTGTAGACAACACAATTATTAAGGGAATAGGCGAACACCTTTTTACTGTATTACGAGATATCTTGTATGTTAATGGTGAAATTTATTCCAATCCAAAACTAGATTTAAATAGTTCAGAAGGCCTTACAGATGCTGTTTTTCATATACTGCGTAATGCGGATGTTCTAAAGCCTAATTCTGAACCTAATTTAGTGGTTTGTTGGGGCGGTCATTCAATAGGTAGAACAGAATATGATTACTCAAAAGAAGTAGGCTACCAGCTAGGCTTACGGGGTTTAAATATTTGCACTGGATGCGGGCCAGGCGCCATGAAAGGCCCAATGAAAGGTGCGACAATTGGACACGCTAAACAACGTATCAAAAAATCACAATACCTTGGTCTAACAGAACCAGGAATTATTGCTGCTGAACCACCAAATCCAATTGTTAATGAATTAGTAATTTTACCGGATATAGAAAAGCGCTTAGAAGCATTTGTACGCCTTGGACATGCAATGATTGTATTTCCTGGTGGTGTTGGAACCGCCGAAGAAATTTTTTATACACTTGGAATTTTAATGCATCCAAGTAACAAAGATATTCCATTCCCGCTTATCTTTACCGGTCCCGAAAATGCTAAAGACTACTTTATTGAAATTGATCAATTTATTTTGAACACCTTAGGTAAGGAAGCTCAAGGATATTACAAAATAATAATTGCAGATCCTGATGCAGTAGCCAAAGAAGTGCAGAATGGAATACGTGATGTAAAAGAATATAGAGAAAATAAAAATGATGCTTACTATTTCAACTGGACATTGAATATTGACCCTATAATGCAACTTCCGTTTACACCCAACCATGAAAACATGCTTGCTCTAGCATTACATCATGACCAAGAGAACTACCAACTCGCTGCAAATATTCGCAATGCATTATCAGGAATTGTTGCAGGTAATGTAAAAGAAGACGGTATTAAAGCTGTAGAAAGTAAAGGACCACTGATAATAAGAGGTAATCAAGAAATCATTGAGCCATTATCATCTTTATTAAAGTCTTTTGCTGCCATGCAACGAATGAAAATATCAAGCAGTGGTTATATACCTTGCTATAAATTTGAATCTTATTGAGATCAGTTGACATCATTAACAACTAAATTTTAGTCAAAAAAAAGGCGGCTATTTATAGTCGCCTTTAGATCTAATGAGCTGGTCTATTATAATATCAACCTAATAACTTAAATTTTTCCATCTAAGCCCATCTGGTAATACTTATGTGTAATTTCTTCCTGGTTCTCTAACAACCAATCAATATCAGGCTCATTATTCATGGCTTTATGAATGGCACCCGCCATAGCTTTACGATGAATATCAAATAATATTTTATGATCAAGATCATCTGCTGTTGCAACCATAGGATTTAACCATACAGAAACAATGATACCTATATCATTGGCTTTTTCTTTAGGAATGTCACCAGCTCGCACTGCATCTAACACACCATTTGCAATGGCTGCCTGCACGGTACCCATTAAAATATTGGTGTAGCGCTCATCTTTAACAGTAACTTTACTAACCATTAATGTTGCAGGTCGCACTTGAATATCTGTATTCATAATGGCAAGTACTCTTGAGTGTCCTTTAACTTGGTCACCCAGCAAGGTGGCAAATGCTGTGCCAACTGGACCATCTAGCTCACCAATTACAACCTCAGGCTCAGCAGCAGTGCCTGGAGGACCCCCTGCAACAAGTGACTCGCCTACTCTCATAACTATTCTCTCTGACATGAATGATGCTCCTTATTTATTGTGTCTTATTAATGCTATGTACTTATCGGTATAAAGGCGCGAGATTATACAGCAAAGACTTTAGAAAATTTTAAAATTTACCTATGGGGGAATAACTTCCCTTGTAATGTTTTCATCACTAAATATTAACCGTTTATTAATATAATCTACCTCATACACCCCCCATTAAACACTTTTTATAAGGCTGAGCATGGAAAATTAATATTTGTGCGGTTCTGCCGTTAAGTTACTAATCCAACTTAATAAACAAGAATGCGCCCATGCAAATCAATAAAGCAATCACGATAATTCTCAGCTTATTATTTCTTCTACTACCTATGAATACATATGCAGCAGATGCTGCACATGGTATCCAAAACTTTACATCTCATTGGGCTGCAATATTGGCAGTAGTTATTTTTGGCGCTTCTTACACATTGGTAATATTAGAAGAACAACTGCATCTAAGAAAATCTAAACCGGTTTTAGTATCTGCAGGAATAATCTGGCTAATCGTAGCGCTCGTTTATATATCACATGGCGATAAACACACAGCCGAAGTACTTGTTCGACATAACATTTTAGAATTTGCTGAGCTCTTTCTATTTTTACTTGCAGCGATGACATTCATCAACACCATGTATGAACGTGGCATATTCGACTGGTTGCGTGCTTGGCTGTTGAAAAAAGGATTTAGTTTACGAGGAATTTTCTGGGCTACAGGTATTGTGTCATTTTTCCTTTCACCTATTGCTGACAACCTTACTACTGCGTTACTTATGGCTACCGTCGCGATGGCTGTGGGCGGTTCAAACATTAAATTTACCAGTATCGCATGTGTCAATATTGTCGTCGCGGCAAATGCCGGCGGCGCCTTTAGCCCATTTGGTGATATCACCACACTAATGGTTTGGCAAAAAGGAATTATCGAGTTCCAAGAATTCTTCGTATTATTTATTCCATCTGTAGTGAATTGGATAGTACCCGCTGTAATCTTAAGTTTCTTTATTCCAAATTCAAAACCGGAAGGAATACATAAAGAAGTCATACTACGAAAAGGCGCGTGGATTGTAGTAATTTTATTCTTACTAACAATCGCAATGGCGGTAAGTACACATAATTTCTTACACCTACCACCTGTTCTAGGGATGATGACTGGCTTAGGAATATTAAAGTTTTTTGGGTATTACTTAAAAATGACAGATAAAGATTCATTTGAGGGTGAAGCCATTGATGAGATTGAAGATGAAGCACTCGATATTGAAGATGATGCATTGCCAGAAGAATCTGTACAAAAAAGGAAAAAGGAAAAATTCGATATTTTTAAATCGATTGAGCGTGCCGAGTGGGACACCTTAATGTTTTTCTATGGAGTGATCTTAAGTGTGGGTGGTTTGGGTGCTTTAGGGTTTATGGCTCTAGGTTCTGAATTAATGTACGACGGCATGGGCGCCACGAATGCAAATATTCTTGTAGGCGTTCTATCTGCATTGTTTGACAACATTCCAGTTATGTTTGCTGTATTGGCCATGGACCCTGCCATGAGTCATGGGCAATGGTTACTTGTCACCCTTACTGCAGGTGTAGGCGGCTCAATGCTTTCGATTGGATCTGCGGCAGGTGTTGCAGTGATGGGGCAAGCACGTGGCATTTATACATTCTTCTCACATTTGAAATGGTCATGGGCCATAGCGCTAGGCTACGCAGCCAGTATTTGGACTCATTTCTTAGTGAATAAGAGTTTATTTTAATAACAAGGAGTAGTTGAAAATGGTAAAAATCGAAGCTTCAGCTGATAAAAAGAAAAAACTAACAAAGAAATACTACGAAAAAGAACTTATTCGCCTTCAAGCCGAGCTCATTAAATTACAAGAATGGGTAAAAGAAGAAAACCAACGAATAGTGGTTGTCTTTGAGGGTCGTGATGCGGCAGGCAAAGGTGGTGTCATAAAAAGAATCATGCAACATTTAAATCCTCGCATCTGCCATGTTATTGCATTAGGTACGCCTACTGAACGTGAACGTAGTCAATGGTACTTCCAACGTTATGTCACTCATTTACCTGCAGCAGGTGAAATTATTTTGTTTGATAGAAGCTGGTATAACCGCGCAGGTGTTGAACGAGTAATGGGGTTTTGCAACGATGATGAATATTGGCAATTCCTTCGGGATTGCCCACAGTTTGAACGTATGTTGATTCATTCAGGCATCCATTTAAGAAAATACTGGTTTTCAGTAAGCGACACAGAACAAGAGAAACGTTTTCAAGCGCGCATAGATGAACCTACAAAACGTTGGAAATTAAGCCCAATGGATTTAGAAGCACGTAATCGATGGAATGAATATTCTAAAGCCAAAGATATAATGCTTGACCACACGGATATTCGTGAAGCACCTTGGCATATTGTAGAGTCTGATAATAAAAAGCGTGCTCGCTTAAATTGTATTAGTCATTTACTCGACTCAATTGATTATAGAGATCTCACGCCTAAAAAAATAAAACTCAAAAAGAGAATTATCGAGAGTGACTACATTCGTCCACCCATTAGCGGACAAAACTTAGTAGATCAAGGCTATTAAAATTTCATATTTAGATTGCTGCTATTAATAAATAGCTAATAGCAGTAACCAAATTTAGACTTAGATAACGAGATAAGCAGCTTTTTACCAGCTATGCTGCCACATTACGGCTTGCACGTTTACGTTCAATTTCTTTAAGATATTTTTTACGTAGACGAATATGATTTGGTGTAACTTCAACCAACTCATCTTCTTCGATAAATTCAAGCGCTTGCTCAAGTGTATGGGTTATAGGTGTCGTTAATGTAATCGCTTCATCAGTTCCAGATGCACGAACATTTGTTAGCTGTTTACCTTTAATTGGATTCACCGCTAAATCATTATCACGGTTATGAATACCAATTATCATACCTTCGTATACTTCGATAGCAGGGCCAATGATTAAGCGCCCTCTTTCTTGTAATGCATAAAGCGAATAGCCAAGTGCTTTACCTGAAACCATAGAAACCAACACACCATTCTGACGCTTAGCCACAGGGCCCGCTTTTACGGGACCATAATGATCAAATATATGCGTCATAATTCCACCACCTGATGTCATGGTCATAAACTGTGAGCGAAACCCAATCAGTCCACGTGCAGGCACAATAAATTCAAGTCTAATGCGGCCTTTACCATCCGGCTCCATATTTTTAATTTCAGCACGTCTTTCTCCAAGCTCTTCTAGAACCGAGCCTTGATGATCTGTTTCACAATCAATTACCAACTGCTCAAACGGCTCACACATTACTCCATCAATTTCTTTGCGAATAACTTCGGGCCGCGACACACCTAACTCAAAGCCTTCACGACGCATCGTTTCGATTAAAACGCTTAAATGTAATTCACCACGACCAGAGACTCTAAACTTGTCTGCTGTATCTCCCTCTTCCACACGTAGCGCAACATTATGTATGAGTTCTTTATCTAATCTTTCCCTAATATTTCGACTGGTGACAAATTTACCGTCTTGTCCTGCAAAAGGTGAGTCATTCACCTGGAAAGTCATGCTAATAGTGGGTTCATCAACAGACAAAGGTGGCATAGCTTCTACCGCATCAGGTGAACATATGGTGTCAGAAATATTTAGCCCATCAATGCCCGTGATACAAATAATTTCACCTGCTTCAGCTTGCTCGGCTTCGACACGATCCAGGCCATGGTAGGTCATTACACTTAGAATCTTTCCATTGCGGGTTTTATCATTCTCATTTGCAATCGAAACCTGCATATTCCTCTTAATCACTCCTCGAGTGATTCGCCCCACACCAATTACACCTACATAACTATTATAATCCAACGCACTGATTTGCATTTGCAAACCACCACTAACATTCACTTCTGGCGCTGGGACTTTTTCGATAATCAAATCTAGCATTGGAGTCATATCTTCATGCATTGTATCTATTTCCAATCCAGCTATACCTTCTAATGCAGAGGCGTATACGATGGGGAAATCAAGTTGCTCATCTGTTGCCCCTAGTCGGTCAAACAAATCGAATACTTGGTCAACCACCCAATCTGGTCTTGCGCCATCACGGTCAATTTTATTCACTACTACAATAGGTTTTAAACCACGCTCGAATGCTTTCTGAGTAACAAACCGTGTTTGTGGCATTGGCCCATCGACCGCATCGACTAACAACAGCACACTATCCACCATAGACAGCACACGCTCGACTTCACCACCAAAATCAGCATGTCCTGGTGTATCAACAATATTAATACGATGATCTTTCCATGAGATGGCTGTATTTTTTGCCAAAATCGTAATTCCACGCTCACGTTCTTGATCGTTAGAATCCATGATACGTTCCGCATCCAAATTCTTACGATCCAAGGTGCCAGATTGTGCTAATAATTTATCAACCAAGGTAGTCTTACCGTGATCAACGTGGGCAATGATTGCAATATTTCTTAATGATTCAGACAAAATTATATCCAGTGGTTATAGTACTTATATTACCGGCTCCATATTGAGCTGGGCCTGAAATATGCCTTAATCTGACCATAATTAGTACACTTCATTCTGTATAGAACAAACCTTGAAAATATACTAATTCATTAGTTTCTTAGAATTTTCTTATTACTTAGCGAATTATGTGATCCGCATCAAAACTCAGCCTCCTTTAAGACCATGTTTTGAATCTAACCTTGTGTTTATACGATTTACTTGATACTTACATCATCCACATACAATAAAATTTGAAGAATAACTATGACCCAACCAACCTTTAATCATTGGCGTCCTCACCCCTGGCACGGGATTGAAGTCGGGCCCGATGCACCTACCATTGTGCATGCCTATATCGAAATTACGTCTTCTGATTTAGTAAAGTATGAAATCGACAAAACCACCGGCTATCTTCGCGTTGATCGTCCACACCGAACCTCATCGCTACCACCCACGCTGTATGGGTTTATACCTCAAACTTATTGTGCAGAACGTGTATGTAAACTAATGGGGCCCGAGGCTACATCAGGTGATCATGATCCTTTAGATATATGCGTGATCAGTGAACATCTCATTCAACGTTCAGAAGTGTTATTAAATGCTCGTGTTGTAGGTGGCTTGCCTATGCTAGATGGGGGCGAGGCAGACGACAAAATTGTTGCAGTGCTTGAAAATGACAGAGTGTGGAGTGAGGTTCGAGATATATCAGAACTGCCAACCTCAATGATTGACCGCTTAAGGCACTACTTTGAAACCTATAAAGTCCTTCCTGGTGAAGTTTCTAACGTTGCCGTAGGAGAACCCTATGGGTACGAACATGCAGCAACCGTTGTAAACGCAGCAATGGAAGATTATCGCGTAATATTTGGTGACAAAGAATAAGTTACAAAAACCCACCCTAAAGTATGTTGGTCACTTACTATTATTTTTCTTACAAACATGGGTAACCGTGATCTGCATACAAAATTATAAATCAAAGATTACATTCGATTTAGATTATTACTTATAGGTTCTTTTGTTAGGAATTACATTTCTAACCCCACCCCTCGGGTCAGCAACATCTCCCTCATACCTTGGTATTAAATGTATGTGGGTATGCGGCACAGATTGCCCAGCAACTTTACTTACATTAATACCAATATTATAAGAGTCAGGCGCATGCTTTTTTTCAACCAATTGTTTGGCAAGATTTACCGTACACCATAAATCTGCAACTTCTTCCTGGGTGCAATCAAAATAATTAGGGACATGTCGATTAGGAATAATTAGCAGGTGCCCAGGCGCTGCCGGATACTTATCCTGACTAATAAATGTGAGTTCACCTTGATGGATCAAGTCCACTCTGCGACAAAAAATACAATCGGAAGACA